>JBOGDS010000019.1:0-52965 GCA_050743075.1 Jiangellaceae bacterium
ACCAGCGCATCCTCGCCGAGGAGCTGCTCTACGCCCGCGAGTTCAACTGCGAAGACGAACGATCAGCCGCGATAGGTGTGTGGAACATCCACTACAACTACCATCGACCCCACAGCGCCGCGGGCGGCCGACCGCCAGCGTCTCGACTCAAGACCGGCGTCACCAACGTCCAGCCCTCATACAGCTAGCGGCTGATGCTCGACGACGTACGAGCCGGCCCTGCTGACGAGAGGGAAGGACTGCCCGTCCACAGCGGCGATCAAGGGAAGACGATCAAGGGTAGGGGACACCCACTCCCTTCCGCTCTCAACGTATAGCGCACCGGGGGGCTTGCGGCAAGACCCGGGTCGTGCCCCAGAATCGCCGGCCGAGGCCAGAACCCAGGGATACGGGAGTCACGAAATGCGTGTGTTGTTGTCGACGTACGGGTCGCGCGGGGCCGGAGGTGCGGGTGTGCGCGCCGCCGCATTGTGCGGAGCGGCTCGCCGAGGTCGGCACGACCCGCGCCGACCGGGCGACGGTGGCCGCAACGCTGCTGCTCGATCGGAGCCGATGACGTGAACTCCCTGACTACCAGCGCGTTCGACCTTCCCGACCACCTCGCCCACAAGGCCGACCCGACGCTGATCGCCGGCGACGAGCAGCACTTCGCGGCCATCGCGGAGAGTCTCGAGCAGTCGATCGCCGACCTGTCCGACCGTCTTGACGCCGAGCGCAAGGCGCCCGGCGGCATCGGTCAGGAGGCGATGGACCGGGACCTGGAGATCCACCGGTTGACCGCTCGCCTGCGTGCCCTGCGTCGCTTCGGTCTGGACCTGTGCCTCGGACACATCGTCAGCGCAGACAACCCAGAACCCATGTACGTCGGACGGCTCGGCCTCACGGACAGCGCGGATCGTCGGCTGCTGCTCGACTGGCGCTCCCCCGCGGCTGAGCCGTTCTTCGGAGCGACCCACGCCAACCCGATGGGTCTGACAAGCCGGCGCAGGTACCGCTGGACCCGCGGCCAGATCAGCGACTACTGGGACGAGGTGTTCACCCCGGACGGGTTCGAAGGGCACGCCGCGCTCGACGACCAGTCCGCCTTCATCGCCAGCCTGGGCAGCAGCCGGTCGGCCCGGATGCGAGACGTGCTCGGCACCATCCAGGCCGACCAGGACGCCATCATCCGCGCGGGATCCCGCGGCGCTCTCGTCGTCGACGGCGGTCCGGGTACGGGGAAAACCGTCGTCGCTCTGCACCGCTCCGCTTACCTCCTCTACTCCGACCCCCGCCTCGGTCACCGCCGGGGCGGCGTGCTGTTCGTCGGTCCGCACCAGCCCTACCTGGCCTACGTCGCCGACATCCTGCCCAGCCTCGGAGAGGAGGGCGTGCTGACCTGCACCCTGCGGGACCTCGTCGCCGAGGGAGCCGCAGCAGCGATCGAGACCGACCCGGACGTGGCCCTCCTGAAGTCGTCCGCGGACATGGTGAAGGCGATCGAGCCAGCCGTCCGGCTCTACGAGGAGCCGCCCACCGAGGGGATGACGGTCGAGACCGACTGGTCCGACATCTGGCTCAGCGCCGCCGATTGGGCCGAGGCGTTCGAAGCACCCGACCCCGGTACTCCGCACAACGAGGCGCGCGATCAGGTCTGGGAGGAGCTCCTCAGCATCCTGATCGACAAGCACGAGGACGACGACGTCTCGGCTGACCTGCTCCGCAGGTCGCTTCTGCAGAACAAGGAGCTGATCGGAACCCTCAACCGAGCGTGGCCGCTGCTCGAAGCGGCAGACCTCGTCGGAGACCTGTGGTCGGTGCCCGCCTACCTGCGCAGGTGCGCTCCCTGGCTCAACCCCGACGAGGTTCAGAAGCTGCGGCGCGGGGACGCCCATGCCTGGACGGTGTCCGACCTGCCACTCCTGGACGCAGCACGGCAGCGGCTCGGTGACCCCGAGGCGTCGCGACGCCGGCGCCGGCAGGAGGCTGCTGTGGCCGCCGAGCGCGAGCACATGGCCAAGGTCGTCGACGACCTCATCGCGACCGACGACTCCGACATGCAGGTCATGTCGATGCTGCGCGGACAGGACCTCCAGGACGCCCTGGTCGACGAGACCGCACTGCCCAGCACCGACCCGGACCTGCTCGCCGGCCCGTTCGCGCACATCGTCGTGGACGAGGCTCAGGAACTGACCGACGCAGAGTGGCAGATGTTGCTGCTCCGCTGCCCGTCCCGGAGCTTCACCATCGTCGGGGACCGTGCCCAGGCCAGGCACGGGTTCACGGAGTCGTGGCAGGAACGGCTCGAGCGGATCGGGCTCGACCGGATCAACCTGGCCTCCCTGAGCATCAACTACCGGACGCCGGAAGAGGTCATGGCCGAAGCCGAGCCGGTCATCAGGGCCGTGCTCCCGGACGCCAACGTGCCGACCTCCATCCGCAGCAGCGACATCCCCGTCGGACACGGATCTACCTCTGATCTGGGCTCGATCCTCGACACCTGGCTCGCCGCTCATGCCGACGGGATCGCCTGCGTCATCGGCACCAGTGACATGGAGGCTGGCACGGTCCGGGCGACGTCCCGCGTCCGGTCGCTGACCCCGGAGCTGTCGAAGGGGCTCGAGTTCGACCTGGTCGTCCTCATCGACCCAGAGGCGTTCGGCACGGGCATCGAAGGAGCGGTCGACCGCTATGTCGCGATGACCCGAGCGACCCAGCGACTCGTCATCCTCACGAGCTCCTGACGGCGGCCAAGACCTCGCCGAGCTTGTGCCTCGACAACTGGACACCGGGCCTGGCGGGGAGCTCGACCTCACCAGCAAGGCCCTGGCGGGCCGCGGGGGCCCCGGAACCCGCTGATCTTCCGGACGTACTGCAGCGCGGCGGCGTGCACGTCCACCGACGTGCGAGATCAGCCGATCGCGGTCGCAGCGACGACGACGTTGTCCGGGTAGCCGCGCCCCCGTTCGTAGTCGCCACCGCACGTGATCAGGCGCAGCTCGGCGTCGGGCGAGCCGCCGTAGACCGCGTCTGTCGGGAAGTCGTTCTTCGGAAATGTCGACACGGACGTGACAGCGAACGCGACCGATCCGCCACGGACATCCTCGACCGCGACGACATCGCCGGGTCGCAGCTGGCCGAGGTGGGCGAAGACCGCCGGCCCGTCCGCCGAGTCGACGTGTCCGACGAGGACAGCCGGGCCTGTGTCGCCCGGGACGCTGCTTGCGTCGAACCATCCCACCGCGTCGGCCTCGGCCGGCAGGGCGAGGGTCCCGTCGCCGGCCACCCCGACGGGCTCGATCTCGGCCTTGAGCGCGAGCCCGTCGATCAGCAGCCGGCGTGGCTCTGCGTGGCGTGCCGGATCGGTGGGTTCGGCCGCCGTGAACCCACCGATCGGCCGGGCGATGCCGGTGAGCTGTGGGATTGCCGAGGCGGGCGGCGGCGCAGTGGTGAACGCCCCGGCCGCGGAAAGGAGCAGCAGCACCGAGCCGAGCACCACCAGGATGAGCGCCGGCAGAGAGATCGCCCGGGGCGGTCGCGGCCGGTGCCTCCGACGCCGCTCCACCTATCCCTCCCGGGTACGCCGGCGGCGCACGGTCAACAGGCCCGCTCCCAACACCAGTGCGGCCATCCCTGCGGCCACCACGGCGCCACGGAGGGGCTGCGCCGCAGCACCGCCGAGGCCGGCGTCGACGCCACCGACCGGGACCTGCCCGGCGGCCGCGAAGTCCTGGATCGGGACGATGCCCAGCCCTCCAGAGGCATCGGCCAGAACCAGCGTGTACGTCGCGCCGGCGCGCAGGTCGACCGACTCCTCGGTCGTCGTCGTAGGCGACTCGACGCGCAGGTCTGTCGGACCCGCGTCGACCGTGTCGTAGTCCGTCGCGTCGGTGAATTCGAGGTCGGTCGCGAGCGGCGCACCGTTGGCCTCCACGACGTCCACCTGGGGCGCGGCCAGTGCCGCCAGCACGACGCGCACCTTGCTCAGGCCGGCCCCCGGTGCGGCCAGGTCGTCGGTGAGAGTCACCAAGCGCAGGTCCGCCTGCCGGCCCATCCCGGCGACCGTCTTCGCCGTGTCCGGCTCGACCTGGACGGTCGTGGACAGGACGGGAGGATCGGTTGCCGGCGCACCTTCCCCACGCATGGCGACGGTGTAGGAGCCGGCCGGCACGCGCTGGTACGGCGAGAACATCCCGTAGCCCACGCCGGGCAGGACAGTGGGTTCCTCGGCACGACCGAAGGACGACAGGTAGACATCCACGCGAGGGGTGTCCGGCGACAGGTGAGCCAGCCGGATCCAGCCCTCGGCGGGTGCGGCCTGGGACGGCGCGGCGCCGCCGACGAGCGCCGCGAGAGAGAGGACGAACACTGCCAGGACGGTTCGAGCGATGGGACGGATCACGAGGTACTCCAGGGGTGAGGACGGTGATCAGGACGGAAACAGACCGGGTGGTTCAGGCGTGTCGTAGGCCAGGACCAGGTAGGCAAGCGAGTCCTCGCGCCGCACCTCGACGTGGTCGGGGCGGAGCCGCGGCTGGCCGTCGAGCCAGTCCAGGACGACGTCGACGTCGACCACGCCCATCTCGACGGGAGCCGGGGTCTGCGAGCCGGCCGCCTCGGGGTCGAGCACATCGACGGCCGCGAGCTGGCCGACACCGGCCAGGGAGGCGAGCACGATCAGCACGCGCCCGTCCACATCGCCGCTGCGAAGCACGCTCTCCGCGGCCGGCGACACGTCCGTGTCGGTGCGGTCGGCGATCTCTGCTCCCGCCGCAGCCCGGCCGGGCGAGGGCGACCGGGTAGCCGTCTCGGGACCGGCCGTCACGGATGCCCTGTGCTGCGGGGCGAACGGGTCGGCGGACGGGCGCGTCCGGGTCGGATCCGCCGACGGCGTCGTGCCATCGCGGCCGGCCAGGCCGAAGCCGAGGATGACGGCTGCGACGGCCCCGAGCCCGATGGCCATCGCGAGGAGAATCCTTCGTCGGCGCGGGGGACGGTCGGCCTGACGAGCCTGTCTGCGCTGCACTGTGAGAACGATCGTGTTGACGATGACCTCGAGCCAGGAGGCGGATGGTCCCGCAGGCCGGGGAGACTCCTGGTCCATACGATCTATTCGCTGCAACCGGGCGCGCGGATGGGCCGAATCCTCCGGTGTGATGCACGTCACATGTGCTTGTCCGGAGGATGGGGGCGTGACTGACGAAGATCTGCGCCTCGCCGTCTACCGGTCCTTCGCGCGCCCGGGTCGGCCAGCCGACTTGCCCGAGCTGGCCTCGACGCTCGGGGTCGGCGTGCCCGCGATCCGCTCCGGGTTACACCGGCTGGCCGCGGCCAGGCACCTGGTCCTGGACGGGCCGGACCGGATCGTCATGGCCCATCCGTTCGCGACCAACCCGCTCGGGTTCTCAGTGATGGGCCGCGAGACGCTGTGGTGGGGTGGCTGCGCCTGGGACTCGTTCGCGCTGCCGCACGTGCTCCCCGGCGAACCCGAGGTGCTGGTTGCCACCCGCTGTCCCGCGTGTGGCGCCGCGCTGGCGTGGGTTGTTCGTCGCGACGAACCGCCGGCCGGCGGCGAGGTGGCCCATTTCCTGGTGCCGGTGTCCCGCATCTGGGACGACGTCGTGTTCAGCTGCGCGAACCAGCGGCTGTTCTGTTCCGCCGCATGCGTCGACCGCTGGCTGACGTCGTCGGGAAACAACCGCGGGTACGTGATGGACCTGACGACGCTCTGGCGGCTGGCACAGCACTGGTACGACGGGCGCCTCGATCCCGGGTACCGCCGGCGTGAGCCCGTCGAGGCAGCCGACTACTTCCGTGAGGTCGGGCTGCGCGGCGAGTTCTGGGGCCTCTGACCCGGTCAGGTCGACGTCAGGCGCAGCCGACCGCCTCGATCGAGCCGGTGAGCTCGGACGTGGTGAGGTAACCGCAGCCGCCCGCCCGGTAGGTGACGGTCTCGGACTGGATCTGGGATGGCGCCGGCACGCGGCGCAGCGGCCAGTCCGCGAACCCGGCCAGGTCGGGGCCGTCGCCGTCCGCCCGGAACTCGAGCACCTCGTCGTACGTCCGCAGGAGAACGCGGCCCTCCGCGGCCGACGCGTCGGTGACGACATTGCCCACCAGCGTGGCGAACACCGCACGTGCAGGCTCCGGCACCGGGACCAC
This sequence comes from Jiangellaceae bacterium, assembly GCA_050743075.1. Lineage (GTDB taxonomy): Bacteria > Actinomycetota > Actinomycetes > Jiangellales > Jiangellaceae > JBOGDS01. Next base: position 6,142 of record JBOGDS010000019.1, read on the forward strand.
TCCGAGGTCCTCGAGCACACCGCCGCCCGCGTCGCCGCGGAACAGACTCGTCGGACCCGTTGTCCGTGAGGTCGCGTCGAAGACCGCCTTGGTGACGATCAACGGGCGGCCGCGGTCGTCGACGACCAGCGCCTCGGCGTCGGCCGGTTCGTCCGGGTAGGTGTACCGGAGCGCCACGGCCGGGGCCGTCCGCGCAGGTTCGGACAGGTCAGGCTCCGGGACCCGGTACACGACGACGTCGTCCCGGCCAACGTGGTCGCCGATGTCGCCGACATAGAGGCACGTCTCGGCGGTCGGGGTGCCGCACGGGCCGACGGCGAGCGCTTCGGCGTTCTCTGCGGACATGCCCTCGACGTCGACACGGGCGATCAGCCCGCCGTCCTCCCGCACGGCAGCGACCGCCGAGGTGCCGGGCTCGTCGCTCACCACGTAGTACACGCCCGGTGTCAGTCGGCTTGCTGCCATCCCGCTGACCTCGACGACGACATCGGACGGAAGCGAGCCGACGTTCGTGATCTCTGCGTAGCACGGCGCGTCGCAGGCCGGGGTCGATGTGGCCTGCGCCTCGGCTGCGGTGGTGCTTGGCTGCGACGACGGCGCAGCCGCATGCTGCGCGGATCCGTCCGAGCATCCGGCCGAGCCGAGCAGCCCGACCGCTGCCAGGGCGCCCAGGAAGTGTCTTCGCACGCCGAACAGGCTACGTGCGCGCTCGGCTCCCTCGGGTGAGTTCGGGGCGCAGCAGAGCCCTTCGAGCCCTTCTGACGGGTGATCATTCCCGCGCCGCGTCGAGGCCGAGGAAGCGGCCGACGTCGGCGACCTCGGCGTCGATCGAGTCCCCCCTCTCCAGGTCGTCGGGATCGAACATCGAAACGGTGACCGCCAGCCGGCAGCCGGACCGCTCGGACCGCCACGTCCCGACGACCGAGCCGTCGACCACCACGGTGGGCAGGACGTACCCTCCACCGGTCCACACCTGCCTCCGGTGTCTCTCCGGGACCACGAGGCGGCGGTCGCGGTATCCGAGCAGGTACGGATCGAAATGCGGCAACAGCCGCAACGGCAGGCGGCCGGGCCGTGTATGGGGCGAGCCGTCGTCGCCAGCATCTTCGAGCAGGTCGAAGGCATGACGGGCATCGGAGACAGGCAGGCCCGACCAGGCCGCCACGTCCCGCGGGTCGTCGCTTCCGTAGCCAGTCCGGTAACGACGTGCGAGTCGCGCCAGCGCCTCCTCCCGATCCAGCTCGGCGGGCCACGACGCGGGCAGCCGCATCCAGGTCGGTTCGTGCCCGCGGTCGGCGCCGAAACAGAGGCCACCTCGAAGGGCCGCGTACTGGACGAGGTGGATGCCGCGCTGCCCCGCCGGGTCCACGCGGGCTGCAGCGAGGGCCGCGAACAGCTCGGCTCGGGTGGCGGGACCTGCGTCCAACGCTCGGCCGAGCACGTCTGCGGACCGGTCCAGCGTCGCCGGGTCCAAGCCCAGCTGACGGTGCCGGCTGGAGAGCGTGCGCAGAGATGCCGGGGCGAGCAACGGCCCGAGCCAGACCAGGTCCTCGACGCGGGCTAGATGCAGTGTGCCGCGCATCAGCCAGGTCCGGACCAGGGCGCCCGCCGCGCGCTGGTCGTCGACTGCGGCCGACGTCGGGCCGGCGGCCCGGGCCCGGACCGCCAGAGCAGCGGCGGAGGGCAGTTGAGCCTGCAGCCCGATCAGATGGCCGACCACCTCGGTCGCCGTCGCAGCCGGCTCGCCCGTCAGCCACTGCGCTCGGCCGCGGGCGCGGCGAGTCTCGTCGTCGTTCACGGGCTGTGACGCCCCGGCGACGCGGGGTTGCTTGCCGGCCTGCGGCGGGCCGCCGTGCGTGAGTTTCATGCGGCCAGTGTCCAGGGATCGTGACCAGACCGAGATCGGGGGCCCGGGCGCCGCCATGACGGCGTCCGTGCGATCCTTCGCCGCATGAATCGAACGGGAGCGCTTCGCGCGCTGGGAGCCGTCGCGCTCGCGGCCGTACTGACTGGCTGTCTGAAGCTCGACATGTCGCTCGACGTTCAGGACGACGAGACCGTCGACGGCCACGTCATCATCGGGATCGACCGAGGACTCGCCGATCTGTCCGGAGCGGATCCTGGGTCCATCTCCGACGAGCTCCAGGGCGACGTCATGGAGGACGCTCCGAAAGGCGTCACGGCCGAGCCGTACGAGGACGACGACTACATCGGGACCAGGATGGTCTTCGAGGCGGTCGCACTGGACGAGCTGGACCTCGGCGAGGGCGATGACATCTCGATCGTGCACGAGGGCGACGAGTACGTCCTCTCCGGCACCTTCGACCTGAGCGACTCCGGAGACTTCGGCGACCTGGGCGAGGACGAGGACTTCCTCGAGGGTTTCGCGGGCTCGATGGACGTGCAGCTCAACGTGACGTTCCCGGGCGAGGTGATCGATCACAATGGTGAGCTCGACGGCCGGACCGTCACCTGGACCCCCGAGGTCGGTGAGCGACTGGAGCTCCAGGCAAGGTCCCAGGACTCCGGTGGCTCCTCCTTCCCGTGGCTGATCGTCGCCGTGCTCGCCGGGCTGGTGGCGATCGGGGCAGCCGCCGTTCTGGTGTTGCGCGGTCGCGGCGCAACGGCTGCCGGTGAGCCCGAGGCCGTCGACCCGTTCGCGAGCCCGGTGGTCGAGCCGTACCGCGGGACGGCGTTCGCCCAGACGCTGAGCCCGGACCTGGTGCGCGACGACGCGGAGACCAGGCCTGTGATGGTGGCGGACGCTGCCGAGACGCGTCCGGTCGACGTCGACCCGACGGGACTCGCCGACACGCGTGACCTGGACCGGGTCGATCCGGATCAAGCTGACCCTGACGGCACGACTCCGGGGTGGCAGCGGCCCTAGACGACGGTCAGCTGTCGCTACACCCTGCGCCGGGACCCAACCCCGGAGAACAGGCCGATGCCGACGGCCGCCAGGCCGACCTGGAAGAGGATCTCGATCCAGTCGATGCCGGGTGTGGTGGCCACGCCGACCTGCTGGGCGAGCCAGGTCCCGATCAGCGCCGCGGCGATGCCGATGACGATCGTCATCAGGATGCCGATGGCCTGCCGGCCCGGCAGGACCAACCGGGCGAGCACACCGATGATCGCACCGACTACGATCGCACTGATGATGCCTTCGACAGTCATGCCGTGCTCCTCTCACCGGGATGCACGGTGATCCTTGCCTCCTGTGGATCCCGATAAACCCTCGCCCCTTCGACGTGCCGGAGACGCGGCTGCAGTCAGGGGCCGGGCCAGGTCAAGTCGCGGATCTCGGGGGCGTCTTCGCCGTGCTCGCGGGTGTGCTGGCGGGCTCGCAGGCGGGAGTCGGCCATCTGCTGGCGGACCCCGGCCGCACTCGAGCCGAGTGACGGCACCCGGTCGATCACGTCCATGACCAGGTGGAAGCGGTCGAGGTCGTTGAGCATGACCATGTCGAACGGCGTGGTGGTCGTGCCCATCTCCTTGTAGCCGCGAACATGCAGGTTGGCGTGGTTCGTCCGCCGGTACGTCAACCGGTGGATCAGCGTCGGGTAGCCGTGGTAGGCGAACACGACCGGCCTGTCTGTCGTGAAGAGCGTGTCGAAGTCGCGGTCCGCCAGCCCGTGCGGGTGTTCGCGCTCGTCCTGCAGTCGCATCAGGTCGACGACGTTGACGACCCGCACTCGTAGCTCCGGTAGGTGCTGACGAAGGAGGCCGGCGGCCGCCAGCGTCTCCAGCGTCGGCACGTCGCCGGCGCAGGCCAGCACCACGTCGGGCTCGCCGCCGCCGCCGTCCGTGCTTGCCCACGGCCAGATGCCGATGCCGCGCGCGCAGTGGGCGACGGCCTCGTCCATCGTGAGCCACTGCGGCGACGGCTGCTTGCCCGCGACGATCACGTTGACGAAGTCGCGCGACCGCAGGCAGTGGTCGGCCGTGCAGAGCAGCGTGTTGGCGTCCGGCGGCAGGTAGACGCGGATGATGTGCGCCTTCTTGTTGACGACGTGGTCGATGAAGCCGGGGTCCTGGTGGGAGAAGCCGTTGTGGTCCTGTCGCCACACGTGCGAGGTGAGCAGGTAGTTCAGCGACGCGATCGGCCGCCGCCACGGGATGTGCCCCGTCGCGTCGATCCACTTGGCGTGCTGGTTGAACATCGAGTCGACGATGTGGATGAACGCCTCGTAGCAGCTGAACAGGCCGTGCCGGCCGCTGAGCAGATAACCCTCCAGCCACCCCTGGCACTGGTGCTCGGACAGCACCTCCATGACCCGACCGGACCGGGCCAGGTGCTCGTCGCCCTCGACGAGTTCGGCCTGCCAGACCTTGTCGGTGGCCTCGTAGACGGCGTCGAGCCGGTTCGACTCGGTCTCGTCGGGACCGAACAGCCGGAAGTTGTCCGGGTTGGCCGTCACGACGTCGCGCAGCCACCCACCAAGCGCGCGAGTGGCTTCGGCCGTGGCGGCGCCGGGAGCCGGCACGTCGACGGCGTACCCGCGGAAGTCGGGCAGGCGCAGGTCGCGCAGGAGCAGACCGCCGTTGGCGTGCGGGCTGGCGCTCATCCGCCGGTCTCCCGCCGGAGCCAGTGCCGCGACGGCGGCGTCGAGGCGGCCGTCGTCGCCGAACAGCTCGTCAGGACCGTAGGACCGCATCCACTCCTCGAGCTGCGCCCGGTGCTCGTCGTTGCCGCGCACCGCGGCCAGCGGGACCTGGTGGGACCGGTGGGTGCCCTCGACCGTCCGGCCGTCCACCTCCCGTGGACCGGTCCAGCCCTTGGGTGTGCGCAGGACGACCATCGGCCAGCGGGGGGCGCCGTCCAGCGTGCCCGCGGCCGCGTCACGGCGGATGGCGGCGATCTCGTCGAGCGCCTCGTCGAGGGCGGCGGCCATCCGCTGGTGGACCGCGGCCGGGTCCTCGCCGTCGAACCCGCCGCTGACCAGGCGCGGCTGGTGGCCGTAGCCGCGCATCAGGTCGAGCAGTTCGTCCTCCTCGATGCGCGCGAGGATCGTCGGGTTGGCGATCTTGTACCCGTTGAGGTGGAGGATCGGGAGCACGGTTCCGTCGTGCACCGGGTCCAGGAACTTGTTGCCGTGCCAGCCGGTCGCGAGCGGCCCGGTCTCGGCCTCGCCGTCGCCGATCACGCAGGCGACCAGCAGCTGCGGGTTGTCGAACGCGACGCCGTACGCGTGCGCGAGCGCGTAGCCCAGCTCGCCGCCTTCGTGGATCGAGCCGGGCGTCTCCGGTGCCGCATGGCTCGGCACGCCGCCGGGGAACGAGAACTGCCGGAACAGCTGCCGCATGCCGTCCTCGTCGGCGCCGACGTGGGAGAACAGCTCGCTGTACGTGCCCTCGAGCCATGCGTTGGCCACCATGCCGGGGCCGCCGTGGCCGGGCCCGCAGACGTACACGGCGTCCTGGTTCCGCTCCCCGATCATCCGGTTGAGGTGGGCGTACACGAAGTTCAGCCCGGGCGTCGTTCCCCAGTGGCCGAGCAGTCGCGGCTTGATGTGCTCCGCGGTGAGCGGCTCGCGCAGCAGCGGGTTGGCCAGCAGGTAGATCTGCCCGACGGACAGGTAGTTTGCGGCTCGCCACCACGCGTCGACCCGATCGAGCGTGGCGGCGTCCAGCGGCCTGCTGGACTTCTTGGTCGTGCTCCTCATCGGTGCGCTCCTTCCCGGGACGTCGCGGCGCGACACCGGCCGTCCCGCGGGTTGCCGACAGCACGTCGACCATCCCACGCGGCCCCCGCTGCATCGACGTCCCCGAATCCCTGCCGCTGGTCTACACCGATCCCGGCTTGGTCGAACGGTCGATCGCCAACGTCGTCGAGAACGCCGTCAGGTACTCGCCGGCGGACGTGCCGGTGTCGGTGACGGCGTCCGCGCTCGGCCCCGCCGTCGAGCTGCGCGTCGTGGATCGCGGACCGGGCGTCCCCGACGACGCGAAGCCGCGCATGTTCGAGCCGTTCCAGCGGCTGGGCGACACCCCGGCCGGCAACGGTGTCGGCCTCGGGCTCGCCGTCGCGAGCGGGCTCGTCGAGGCCGTGGGCGGAATGCTGATCGCCGAGGACACGCCAGGCGGGGGGCTCACCATGGTCGTCTCGCTGCCCACCTCCCCACCGGACGGGGGCGACGGCGGTGCGCGCGCGGAGGCCAGCGGGTGAGCCGGGTCCTGGTGGTCGACGACGAACCGACCCTGGTCCGCGCCTTGGCGATCAACCTGCGTGCACGAGGCTGGGACGTCGTGACGGCGCCGGACGGTAGGTCGGCGCTCGAGGTCGCCGCGCGAAAGCATCCGGACGTGGTCGTTCTCGACCTCGGCCTTCCCGACCTGGACGGTGTCGAGGTGATCCGCGGCCTGCGCGGCTGGACCCGGGTGCCGATCATCGTGCTGTCCGCCCGCCAGGACTCCGACGACAAGGTCGAGGCTCTCGACGCCGGGGACGACGACTACGTGACCAAGCCGTTCGGCATGGACGAGCTGCTCGCCCGTCTGCGGGCCGCCATCCGGCGCATCGCACCAGCCGAAGAGGATGCCGTCGTCACCGCGGGAGAGCTGGTCGTCGACCTGGCCCGCAAGAAGGTCACGCGCGCGGAAACGGACGTGCGGCTCACGCCGACCGAGTGGGGTCTGCTCGAGGTTCTCGTGCGCGCACATGGCCGCCTGGTCGGACGGCGGCAGCTGCTGCACGACGTGTGGGGTCCGGCGTACAACTCCGAGACCAACTACCTGCGCGCGTCTACACAGCCCAACTGCGCCGCAAGCTCGAGCTGGACCCGTCACACCCGAAGCACATCATCACCGAGCCCGGGATGGGCTACCGTTTCGAGGCCTGAGGTCGATATACCGGCGGTCGTGCCGCAAGCCGGCCGCGCCGGTTGACTGGGTCCGTGGCTCGAGGTGGATGTCGGCTGCCGGCCGCGGTCGGCGTCTTGGTCGTTGCACTCGGCTGTGGCACCGATCCGGTCGTGTCGGCACCCGCTGGGTCCGATGGGACCACTTCAGCCGGGCCAACCCCGACGCTTCCACCAGCCATGCGGACCTCCCCTGTTCTGTCGGCCACTGGGAGTGCCGAACCGTGGCCGCCGTTTCGATCGTCTGTCGTCCGGGTCACCGAGCAGGAACTCGGGTCGAGCTGGCGCCCCGGCTGTCCGACCCCCGGAGGATCTGCGCCTCGTCCGGCTGACCCACGCCACGTTCGAGGCAGAAGCGGCGCCTGGCGAGCTCGTCGTCGCGGCCGACGTGGTGGACGACGTGTCGACATCAACCCGGTCGAGAATCCGTACGTGCAAGGCGAGGTCGTACTGCCTCCCGCCGGTCGCACGTTCCTCGATCGGGCCGCACGACGGCGAGGATTGATCCGCGGAGGTGGCCCCGTCGTCGAGGCGTTCACCGCGGGTGGCTTCGAGTGTGGCGGGCACTGGACGGCGTTGAAGGACTACCAGCACGTCGAGGAGCAACCGAGGATGTTCAGTCTCCCCATCGGCGGCGGTGTGACGGAAGCCCGCGGCCACCTGGATCTTCCGGCCCTGAGCGCGTAGCTGCCTGGCTCACGGGGCAGTCATTTCTAGCGGACAGCTCCTCAAGGACTGACGCCCGGACCAGCACGGAAACCCGTAGCTGCGCCGGTCCGGCTCAGACCTCGAGCAGGGCCGCCGGGCTCACGGTGACCCGGTATGGCCGTTCGAGTGTGACTTGCTCGCCGCCGACCGCGTGAGTCACCTCGACGTAGGCGTCCTCAACGAGGTCGTAGGCGACGAGCGATGGAACGGCCGGCTCGATGATCCAGTACGACGTGATGCCGCCCTCGGCGTACTTGACAAACTTCAGTGTGGTGTCCCGCAGCCGGCTGCTCGGGGACAGGATCTCGACGGCAAGTGCGAGCACCGCAGTGATGTTGCGCTCACCGATGTCAGCCTTGGGCACGACGAGAAGGTCAGGTTCCAATGAGTTTCGCCGGTCCGGTCGCCAGTCAACGGGCGCGTAGAGCACCTTCAGATGTGGCGGACATGAGGCGTCGAGCAGCTTGAACAGCTGGCCAGAGACCACCTGATGGCGTGGCCAGGGTGCGGGGCTCACGAGGAGCATCCCGTCGACGAGCTCGTAGCGCAGGCCGTCGCCCTCCGGCAGGAGGTCGAGGTCGTCGACGGTCCAGTCGTCGGTGGCACGGGGCATCACCGTCATGGTTGTCATGGTGCCCTCCGGGGCCGGGTTGCACCAGCCTGCCCGAACTGGCGCTAGGTCCGTCAGCACTGTCCACGGGTGCCTGGGTGGCGGCGATCGCCGTGCCGACCGCGTCGGCTGCCCTTGACTCTCGCGGATCTCCTTGGCCCGGCGCTTGACCGCTCGACCGGTCCGGTGACTCGACCACCTCGTGCGCCGCGTCGACGGCTGACAGCAAGGCAAGCAAAGACGCCGTGCGCGGATCGGGCGTGACGCCTTGGACGAGTGCGCCGTCGAGCAGGGCGCGGACACCGCTGTCGTGGACCGTGTCGGCAGCGGGCCTCCGGGTAGTCGGGAAGAGCCCGAGGACGCGGCCCTCCACGCGACGGAGGATGCCGCGTTCGGGGAGCCTCTGGACAACCGCTGCGCGCACACCTTGGCGGCACCGCGAGCACGTTCTGGGGCTTCTTGCCCTCGCGGCCGGCACAACGGGCGAGGCCTGCTCCAGGATCACCTCGCCAATCGGGTGTTGTCGCGGACGACCAACCGGCCCCGCTTGACCGGCTCCCCGTCCTCGGCGACATCGACACGGTCCTGCTGGGCGAGCTCGAGGACGCATGCCCCGGCCAGGGCGAGGTTCAGCACGGTGCTGTCAACGGCGAACTTGCCCGCAGCATGTCGACATGCTACGACCTGCCTGGTGCGGATACGGCTCGAGCTCAGCTCGCCAGCAGATCCTGGTAGTCGGGGTGCCGTTCGATCCAACTCCCGACGAACGGGCACTTCGCGACAACGCGCTGGCCACGGGAGCGTGCATCGTCGAGGAACGACCGGGCGAGCTTGCCGCCGATGCCCTGGCCCTCCGCTTCGGTGGCGACCTCGGTTCCGATCGCAGTGACGACGGGCCCTGCCGCGAGTACGCGAGCTCGCCGACCCGCTCACCGTCGACATACGCCTCGTAGTGCAGCGGCGTCGGGCGGATCTCGACGGTCACCGGTCCGCGTTCGGGTCGAGGTCGGACACGGTTTGGTGGGGCACCTGGGTCTGGCCGAGCCGGCCGGCCTGGAAGTCCTCGATCGCTTCGACGATCTCGGCCCGGGTGTTCATGACGAAGGGCCCGTACCTGGCGACCGGCTCGCGGATCGGCAGCCCGCCGAGTACCAGGATGTCCCAGCCGCCGGCGGCGGCCTGCGGCTGGCTGTCGGCGGCGCGCATCGTCAGAGCGTGGCCGGTGCCGAACACCGCGAGCTGACCTTCGTCCAGCGGCTGCCCTTGTAGGCCGACGTGGCCGCGGCCCGAGAGCACGTAGACGAGTGCGTTGAAGTCCTCCGGCCAGGGCAGCTCGAGGCGCGCCCCGTTGGCGACGGTCGCGTGCAGGTAGGTGATCGGGGTGAACGTCGAACCCGGACCCTGGAACTCGCCCAGCGATCCCGCGATGAGACGCACGAGCGCTCCGCCGTCCGAGCTGGAGATCAGCCCGACGTCGCCGGCGTCGATGTCCTGGTAGCGCGGCGGCGCCCACTTGTTCGACGCCGGCAGGTTGACCCAGAGCTGGCCGCCGTGGAACAGGCCGCCCTTGGCGATGAACTCCTGCGGCGGTAGCTCGCTGTGCAGGATGCCGGCGCCGGCGGTCATCCATTGGGTCGTGCCGTCGGTGAGCAGGCCGCCGCCTCCGGTCGAGTCCTTGTGTTCGAACGCGCCGTCGAGCATGTAGGTGACGGTCTCGAAGCCGCGGTGCGGGTGCCAGGGGGCGCCCTTGGCCTCGCCGGGTGCGTACTCGACGGCGCCCATGTGGTCGAGCAGCAGGAACGGGTCGGCCAGGCTGAGGTCCATGCCCGGGAAGGGGCGGCGGACGACGAAGCCCTCGCCCTCGAGCTGCCGGTGCGCGGTGACGACCTTGTACACGCCGCGCCAGTCGGTCGTGCGTGGCAGCTCCGCGAGGTGGGGAAGCGTCAGGGTGTCGGCGGTGACCGCGGGCATGGCGTCCTCCTCGGACGAGTGTGCCAGGAAAACGACCGTTGACGCGTCAATCATTCCCGAACACCGGCAGGGCCAACGCACGGACATGCCGAGTTGAGGGCGTGGGCTGGGCTGGGCTGGGTCCGCGATGTCGGCGAGGTCAGCCTTCCGGCCGCAAGTCCGCCGGCAGCCCGAAGTCTGCGAAGCGCTCGGGGCTGAGGAATGCTGTGATCTCACTCACCCGCGTGTCCCGCAGGGTGAGCACGTCGAGGACCATGGGCAGGAACGCGTCATGGTCGGCGTCCCACGCGTAACAGCCGACGGCGGGCTGGCCGTTGGCGGCTGTGGCGACGTGACGCCAGTGCAACGCCCCCGAGAGCGGAACTCGCCGGTAGAAGTCGGCGATCGCGTCCCGACCGCGGTACCAGGTCGCTGTCGGCGGCATCGCGAGGATGGCGTCCTCGGTCAGCATGGCCACCACGGCGTCGATGTCCCCGCGTTCCCACGCGTCCATGTAGTGCCCGACGACGGCGCGGACGCCGTCGTCTCCCAGCGCCCGCAGCGTCGCCTGCTGGCTTTGCTCGGGCAGCCGGGACTCGGTGGCCTTGCGAGCGCGCTGCAGCGCGCTGTTCACCGACGGCACCGTTGTCGCGAGTGCCGTGGCCACCTCGGCGGCGGTGAACCCGAGAACCTCGCGTAGGAGCAGCACGGCTCGCTGCCGCGCGGGCAGGTGCTGCACCGCGGCGACGAACGCCAGCTCGAGGCTCTCGCGCCGCTCATAGCGGGCCTCGGGGCTGCCGTCGTCGCCGAGCCGCTCGCCCGGATACGGTTCCACCCACACCGACTCGGCCAGCGGCTCGCCGGGGTCGGCCCCGCGGTCGGACGCCGGACCGAAGGCCATCGGCAGCATCCGCGCGGGGCGTCGCGCGATCAGCTTCAGGCTCGCGTTGGTGGCGATCGTGTAGAGCCAGGACCGTAGCGAGCTTCGGCCCTCGAACCGCGGCAGCCCGCGCCAGGCGCGCAACATCGTCTCCTGGACCGCGTCCTCGGCGTCCTGGACCGACCCCAGCATTCGGTAGCAGTGCGCGTGCAACTCCCCGCGATGCGGCCCGACGAGCAGACCGAAGGCGTGTTCATCGCCGGCCCGCGCCGCCGCGAGCAAGGGTGTCGCAGTGCCGACCATGAGCACCGTCTATCACCGGCTTCGGCAGGCGCTCAAGCTGGTCCGGCTGGCGGGGGCCGATGAGTTCGGCGGCGCCGGGGGATCTCAACCACCGTGACCGCCAGGACCCGCCACGACGAGGAGCAACCCATGACCGCACCCGAGAGATCCAGAGCTGGGCACCGCGAGTGGATCGGGCTGGCTGTGATCGCCCTTCCCTGCCTGGTCTACGCGATGGATCTCACGGTGCTGAACCTCGCGGTGCCGGCCCTGAGCGCGGACCTCCGGCCGAGCAGCACGCAGCTGCTGTGGATCGTGGACATCTATGGATTTCTGGTCGCCGGGTTGCTGATCACGATGGGGACGCTGGGCGACCGCATCGGCCGTCGCCGGCTACTGCTCATCGGGGCCCTCGCGTTCGGCGTCGCCTCGGTGCTCGCCGCGTTCTCGACCAGCACCGAGACGCTCATCGCTGCGCGCGCGCTGCTCGGCATCGCCGGGGCGACACTGGCGCCGTCCACCCTGTCGCTGATCCGCAACATGTTCCACGACCCGGAACAGCGCACGGTCGCCATCGGCGTGTGGATCACCAGTTTCTCGGTCGGAGCCGCGATCGGGCCGCTGGTCGGCGGCGCGCTGTTGGAGCAGTTCTGGTGGGGCTCGGTGTTTCTGCCGGCCGTGCCGGTGATGGCGCTGCTACTTGCTGCCGGGCCGAGGTTGCTGCCGGAGTTTCGGGATCCCGAGGCGGGCCGGTTGGACCTGACCAGCGTGGCGCTGTCGCTGGTGGCCGTGCTGGCGGTGATCTACGGCCTCAAGCAGATCGCCCAGGACGGACCGGGATCGTCGCCGGCACTGGCCGTCGTGGCCGGTCTTGGCGTCGGTGGCGTGTTCCTGCACCGGCAAGGAAGGCTGGCTGATCCGCTGATCGATCTGCGGCTCTTCCGCGCGCCTGCGTTCAGCGCGGCGCTGGCCGTGCACACGCTCGCCTTCTTCGTCCTTTTCGGGGCCTTGCTCTTCATCGCGCAGTACCTGCAGTTGGTGCTCGGGCTTTCGCCACTCGAGGCAAGCGCGTTGACGGTGCCCTCGGCTGCCGGGTTCATCGTCGGGGCCATGCTGACCCCGGTGATCGTGCGGCGGGTTCGCCCGGGCTCCGCGGTCGCTGGCGGTCTGGCGCTCGCTGCGGTCGGCTTCGTGCTGCTGACCCAGGTCGACGTGGCCTCTGGGCTCGTGGTCCTCGTGATCGGGTCCGTCGTCTTCTCGCTGGGCCTCGCCGCGGTGTTCACCCTGGCGACCGACCTGATGGTGGGAACCGCCCCACCCGAGCGGGCCGGAGCGGCGTCTGCGATTGCCGAGACCGGCTCCGAGTTCGGCGGTGCACTCGGCATCGCGATCCTCGGCTCAATCGGCACCGCCGTCTAACGCAGCCAGGTCGGCGACGCCGTCCCGGCCGGCGTTCCACCCCAGACGGCCGAGGCTGCGCGCGACACACTCGGGGGCGCAGTGGCCGTAGGCGAACAACTGCCGGCCCCGTTCGCTGCTGACCTGCTCGACGCCGCCCGCGACGCGTTCACTCAGGGGCTGCAGCTGGCCGCCACGATCAGCGCGGCCGTTGTCATCGCGGCCGCATTCCTTGCCGTGGTGCTGCTCCTACGCGCGGAGGAGGGCCCCGACCCCGCGCCGCAGCCCGACCCGACGCCCGGCGGGGCCGTCGCGGGCGAGGCGTGCGGCGACATTGCCCTGGGGCCCGCCGTCTCGGGGAAGGCGTCGTGAGCTCAGGCGCTCGAGACCGGCTGCCGGGCCGATACCTCGACGCGAACGGCGCCACGTTTGCTACGAGGAGCACGGGGAAGGCACTCCGCTCGTGCTCAGTCACGGCGGGCTCGCGCCGAGCGCCGTAGGGGAGCCACTCGTCGCCGAGCTCACCGACGGCTTCCGGGTGATCCTTCCGACAGTCGGGGACATGGCCGCTCGACCGATCCGGGCGGGCAACTCTCCAACGCTCATATCGCCGACGACGTCGCGGCGCTGATCGCCGCGCTGGGCCTTGTCCGCCCGTGGTCGGCGCGGCCTATCCCGACTTCGCCGGAACCGGGCTGCGAGACGCCCACAGGGCGCCCACCGGCGTCAGCACCATGGCCTGCGGGTGGTCGGTCAGGATGGCGTCGGTCTCCGCCTCGTGGTCCGACGATCGGCACGCCGTGGGCCGGGCCGGCCATCGACCTGCACCCCTGTCTGGCATGTCCTTGTCTGGTCCCCGAGGGCCGCGGCGACTGGGAGCCCGACCACTCCCACCGGGGACGCCGGAGGGGACAGCCGAACGGCGGTTGACGCCTCAGTCGCTCCCTTCCGCTGCGATGCGTGAAGAACGACATGCACAACGCCGCTTTCCGCTTGCCCATGTCAGGTCCGGGGCGGCCAGCCGGGCGCTACGCATGTCGTTCCTCTCAGGAGGCCAGAGCGAGTTCCTCCTGGCCGCGGAACTGGGTGCGGTAGAGGTCGGCGTACGTGCCACCCGCGGCCAGCAGTTCCTCGTGCCGGCCGCCCTCGACCACCCGCCGCCGTCGACCACGAGGATCTGATCGGCGTCGCGCACGGTCGAGAGCCGGTGGGCGATGACGATCGACGTCCGTCCGGCCAGGGCTGTCTGGAGCGCTCGCTGCACGGCGGCCTCGGACTCGGAGTCGAGGTGGGCCGTGGCCTCGTCGAGCACCACGATCCGAGGCGCCTTGAGCAGCAGCCGGGCGATGGCCAGCCGCTGCTTCTCGCCGCCGGAGAGCCGGTAACCCCGGTCGCCCACCACGGTGTCGAGACGGTCGGGCAGCGACGCGACGAGGCCGGCGATCTGGGCGGCCCGAAGCGCATCCCACATCTCGGCGTCGGTCGCGTCCGGCTTCGCGTACGACAAGTTGGCTCGCAGCGTCGGTGGAACATGTGCGAGTCCTGGGTGACGACGCCGATCGCATCGCGGAGGGACTGTTGCGTGACGTCACGGACATCGGCGCCGCCGATGCGCACGGCGCCGCCGGTCACGTCGTACAGCCGCGACACCAGGTTCGTGACCGTGGTCTTGCCGGCACCGGACGGGCCCACCAGCGCGACCATCTGGCCGGGCTCGGCGGTGAACGTGATGTCGGTCAGTTACCTGCTCGCTCGCAGCGTCGGACAGCTTGGCAACCGATTCCAACGAGGCCAACGACACGTCGGAGGCCGCCGGGTAGCGGAAGGCGACGTGGTCGAACTCGACGCGTGCGGCACCGGCTGGCAGCGGCTTCGCGTGGGGGGCGTCGGCGACCATGGGCTCGAGGTCCAGCACCTCGAGCACCCGCTCGAAGCTGACCAGGGTGGTCATGACGTCGACCTGCAGGTTGGACAGCGACGTGATCGGGCCGTAGAGGCGGCCGAGGTACGCAGTCAGGGCGACGACGGTGCCGACGCCCAGCGACCCGCCGATCGCCATCACCCCGCCGACGCCGTACACGAGGGCGGTGGCGAGTGCCGCGAGCAGGCTCATCGACGTCATCAGGATCCGTGAGTACACGGCGGTGGTCACGCCGATGTCGCGTACGCGGCCGGCACGCTCGGAGAAGTCGGCGGTCTCGGCGTCGGTCCGGCCGAAGATCTTGACCAGCATGGCGCCGGTGACGTTGAACCGCTCGGTCATGGTCTGGCCCATGTCGGGTGAGGTCGGCCAGCTTGCGCCCGGCGAACCGGGCCGGCAGCACGAACAGCGGGATCATCGCGACCGCGACCAGGGTGATCTGCCAGGAGAGCACGAGCATGGCGGCGAGGACCGTCACGGTCGTGGCGATGTTGCCGACGACCGTCGAGAGCATCGACGTGAACGCCTGCTGTGCTCCCTGGACATCGCCGTTCAGACGGCTGACGAGAGCGCCGGTCTGGGTCCGGCTGAAGAACGCGATCGGCTGCTTCTGGACGTGGTCGAAGACCTGCGTCCGCAGGTCGTGGACCAGGCTCTGCCCGATCCGGGCGGACACCCAGCGCTGGGTCAGGCCGATGGCCGCGGCGACGACTACGAGCCCGGCCGTGGCCGCGGCCAGCGCGACCACCAGCCCGGAGCGCTGCTGCAGGATGCCGTCGTCGATGATCGCCTTGAACAACAGCGGCTGGGCCGCCCCGGCGAGCGCGTTGAGCAGGATCAGGCGGAGGAAGACAGCGATGTCGGACTTGTAGGGCTTGGCGAAGCCGAGGATGCGCCGGATCGTGCCAGGCGCGAGCTTGTGGTCGGCGACGGAGCGGTCCTGGGTGAAGGATCGCGTTCCGCGGCTTCCCAGGTGGGAGGAGTCGTTCATGTGACCTCCTGGGTCTCCCGCGGGTATGACGGCGGGATATGTCTTCATCGGCGCGGCCGGCGCCCGGGGCCTGAGGACCAGGCCACACCGGGCGGTTCGGCAGTGCTCGCCGGATCGCGCTGCGATGTCAATACAGAGGTTACCTCACTAAGAGGCTGGCACGCAAGTTGAGAGAGGGCTCGCGGTAGCGTTCGCGGTCGTGGAGCCGGAGCTTGCTGCGCACACCGCGGATCTGCTCGCGCAGACCAACCGCCGGCTGCGGCGTCAGGCAGAGGAACGGCTGGGGCCACTCGGCGTGACGCCGAGCCAGCTCCGGACGCTGCGCGTGCTGGGCCGAGCCGTGGAGCCGCTGCGGATCAGCGAGCTGGCCCGTCGGCTCGACGTCGTACCGCGGTCCGCGACCTCGGTCGTCGACACGCTCGAGGAAACCGGCTACGTGCGGCGGGAACCCGACCCACACGACCGCCGGGCCACGCTGCTGGTCCTCACCGGGAGCGGCAAGGCGCTGCTGGACGACCTGGGCCGACGACGGCAGGCCGGCCTCGCCGAGCTGCTGGATCGGCTCACGCCGGACGAGCAGAACGAGCTGGTCCGCCTGCTCACCCGGCTCGCCGGACCGGAAGCGGGCTAGGGTCGATGAGCTCAGCGCAGGCTGCTGCCGGGTCGGTTCGGTCGGTCGGCGACCAGGGCGGCGGGTATGACCGTGACCGCGTACGGGCGGTCGAGCGTAATGCTCTGCGCATCCGCGGCTCGTCCGGCCTCGACATAGGTGCCGTCAACGAGGTCGTAGGCGACGATCGACGGTTCGGCCGGGTCGACGATCCAGTAGGTGGCGATGCCGCCTTCGGCGTACTTGACGAACTTCAGCATCGTGTCCCGAAGTCGGCTGCTCGGGGACAAGATCTCCACGGCGAGCGCCAGTGGCGCAGTGATAGCCCGCCCTACGAGGTCGGACTTCGCCACGACCAGCAGGTCTGGCTCGAACGAGTTGCGGCGGTCCGGCTGCCAGTCGAGCGGCGCGTAGAACACTTCGAGGTGGTCAGGGCAGGAAGTGCTCAACAGTTCGAGCAGACGACGGCTGGCGCGTTGGTGCAGAAAGCTCGGCGCCGGGCTCACGAGGAGCATCCCGTCGACGAGCTCGTACCGGAGGCCGTCGTCGGGAATGGCTTCGAGGTCGTCGACGGTCCAGTCGTCGGTGGCACGCGGCATCACCGTCATGGTCGTCATGGTGCCCTCCTGGGCCGGGTCACACCAGCCTGCCTCACTCGGCGTCGCGCCCGCTGTCGTCATCCACAGGCAGCCGAGGGCCGGGGAGGCGGAGGGCGCCGGCGGCATGCGCCGGTACAGCTGGCCTGTGTGGAGGCACGTGGGCCACACGCTCGTACGGCGCCCCGAGCGGGGGACGCGGGTCTGGGTCGCCGTTGTTGGGCCAGAAGGCCATCGCCCGCTCGGCCTGCGCGGTGATCGTCAACGACGGGTTGACGCCGAGGTTGGCCGACACCGCGGCGCCGTCGACGACGTGCAAGCCCTCGTGCCCGTAGACCCGGTGGAAGGGGTCGATCACGCCCGCGTCCGGTGCGTCGCCGATCGGGCAGCCGCCGAGGATGTGCGCGGTCATCGGCACGTCGAACACGTCACCGACGGTGCCGCCCGGCGCGCCGCCGATCTCCTCAGCCGCGATCCGCGCCGCCGTGTGGCCGGCCGGGATCCAGGTCGGGTTCGGCGCGCCGTGTCCCTGTCGGGATGTGAGCCGGCCCCGCTCGCGGTAGACGGTGAGCGAGTTGTCCAACGACTGCATGACGAGCAGGATCACCGTCCGCTCGGACCACCGGCGCAGTGAGAACGTGCGCAGGAAGGTCACCGGATGCTTCGCGACCTCGGCGAGGAAGCGGATCGGCCGCGGCAGCCGTCCGCCGCCGTCCACCAGCAGCGTTCCCAGCAACCCCATGGCGTTGCTGCCCTTGCCGTAACGAACGGGCTCGATGTGGGTGTTCTGGTCGGGGTGGATCGACGACGTGATCGCCGTCCCGCTCGAGTAGTCGACCTGGGCCCGCCGCGAGGTCGCGCCGAGCAGCGCTTCGGAGTTCGTCCGCGTCAACTCGCCGAGCCGGCGCGAGATCCGGGGGAGTGTGCCGTCGTCGCGCAGTTCGTGCAGCAAAGCCTGGGTGCCCAACGTTCCCGCGGCGAAGATCACCTGCGCTGCGGTCAACGTCCGGCGGGACCTGGCCGGCCGCCGCCTGTCGTTGAGGACCGTCGCGGGCCCGTTCGGCGTCCGTGCGACGTCAACGGCGTAGCCACCACCTGGGCGTGGGCGTACCGCCGTCACCGTCGTCATCGGCACGATGCGGGCCCCGCCCCGCTCGGCCAGGTAGAGGTAGTTGGTCTCGAGCGTGTTCTTGGCGCCGTGCCGGCAGCCGGTCATGCACTCCCCGCGGCGCAGGCAGCCCGAGCGCCGCGGACCGACGCCGCCGAAGAACGGGTCGTCGACCTCCCGGCCGGGCTCGCCGAAGTAGACACCCATCGGGGCGTAGCGGAAGGTGTCGGCGACGCCCATCCGTCGCGCCACCGACTGCATGACGGCATCGGACGCAGACGGCTGGTCGTCGTGCGTGACGCCGAGCATCCGTTCGGCCTGGTCGTAGAACGGCGCCAGCTCGGCCCGCCAGTCCGTGATGTGCGCCCACTGGGCGTCCCGGTAGAAGTCGTCCAGGGGACGGTAGAGCGTGTTCGCGTAGACCAGCGAGCCGCCGCCGACGCCGGCCCCGGAGAGCACCACGACGTTGCGCAGCAACGAGATCCGCTGGATGCCGGTGCACCCGAGCCGGGGTGCCCAGAGGAAGTTCCGCAGGTCCCAGCTGGTCCTCGGGAAGTCCTGCGGGCCGAAGCGCCGCCCCGCCTCGACGACGGCGACCCGGTAGCCCTTCTCGGTCAGCCGCAACGCCGCCACACTGCCGCCGAATCCGGAGCCGACAACCAGCACGTCGTAGTCGAACCCGTCGCCCGCGGCTGAGGGTGCCGGGCCTGCCGGATGTACCGCCACGGATCGCAGGGTATGCCGTCGGCGACCCCCGGCGAGTTCACCGGTTCGGAAGCTGTCAGGATGCGGGCATGCGTCTGGACCACGTCTCGTACGCCGCGGGCCCGGAGGGGCTCGACGCGACGAGCCACCGGCTCGCCGACGCTCTCGGCGTCGAACTGGTCGACGGCGGCGTCCACCCCCGCTTCGGCACCCGCAACCGGGTGCTGCCTCTCACCGGCGGCCACTACCTCGAGGTCGTCGACGTGCTGGACCACCCGGCGGCGGACAAGGTCCCCTTCGGCCAGGCCGTGAAGGCGCGCACCGAGGCGGGGGGTGGCTGGCTGGGTTGGGTCGTCGCCGTCGACGACCTGGGACCCGTCGAGGCGCGGCTCGGCCGGACCGCCGTCCAGGGCAACCGCAAGCGTCCGGACGGCTACGAGTTGCTGTGGATGCAGATCGGCGTCATGGGTCTCATGGCCGACCCGCAGCTGCCGTTCTTCGTGTGCTGGCAGTCCGACCCGCATGAGCATCCCTCGTGGACCGGCGACGGGAGTGGCGTGGACCTGGTCCGCCTGGAGATCGCCGGCGATCCGCGCCGGGTGACGGAGTGGCTCGGCGAGCCGGAGGACCATCCGCTCGACGACGTCGACGTGGCATGGATCGACCTGGACGGCCAGCCCGGTGTGCTGGCCGCCCACTTCCACACCCGCAGGGGCGTCGTCCGCCTCTGAGCCGATGCCCGCTGGAGCGGGTCAGGCATCCTTCCTCTGGAACAGCCACCAGGCCACACCGAGGATCACCGCCATGAACCCGGCAAAGATCCCGCCCGACGCCCACCGGCTGAAGAAGTCGTACTCCGGCGTCAGTGGGCCGAAGTCGGGGGTCTCCATCGCCATCATCAGCCCGCCCGCGGTGAACGGCAGGAACTTCACGACCGGGATGAGCCAGTCGAGCGCCGGCACATTCGACAGTCCCGTGATGAGACCCTCGACCACCAGCGGCACGACGAACACCACGACGATGGCCGCCGGCAGGCTCCGGAACAGCAAGGCGAGCGCGAGGCCGAGCACCCCACTCAGGACCGCGTAGACGACGTAGCCGGGCAGCGCCTGGTTGAGCGGGTCGCCGCCGAGGCTCGGCATCTCGCCCCAGAAGATCAGTCCGATGACGAGGTTGACCGCGAGCGACAGGACGACGGCGACGACGGCGACGGCAGCCACCACGAGGATCTTGGCCGTCAGCAGCCGCGAGCGCTGCGGAATGGCCATCAGCGTGGGCTGGATGGTGCCATGCCGGTACTCGTGGCCGGTGGCGAAGATGCCGATGATCGTCATGAAGATCGGCACGAACGGGATCGCGAACCCGCCGCCGCCGGTGAGGACGTTGCCCACCGTCACGGCGTCCAGCGGGTTGTCGTCGTTGCGTGTCGCGATGGCGATGATCAGCGCGACCGCCGCGGAGAGCAGGATGGCCAGCCCGATCAGCCAGTAGGTCGACCGCAGTGTGCGGATCCGCATCCATTCGAAACGCAGTGCGTCGGTCACGCGACTCCTCCGGGCGTCTCGTCACCGGTCTGATCACCGGTCAGCTCGGCAAGGTCGTGGGCCACGTACTCCTCCGATGCTCCGGTCGCGGACATGAATGCCTGCTCCAGCGAGGCGCTCTGCGGCGCGAGCTCGTGCAGGACGACACCGCCGGTGTGGGCCAACTCTCCGATCGCCGGGGCGTCGGCCCCCGAGACCATCAGCGCGCCGTCGGGCAGCGGCTCGACGTCCGCGCCCTCGATGCGCAGCGTCTCGGCGAATGTGTCGGCGGCCGGCGTGCGCACCAGGACTGTCGCCAGGGTGAACTTCTTGACGAAGCCGTCGACAGGCCCGTGGTCGATCATCTTGCCGCGGCCGATGACGACGAGCTCGTCGGCCATCAGCGACATCTCGGCCAGCAGGTGGCTGGACACGAAGATCGTGCGCCCCTGCCCGGCGAGCGACTTCAGCACGTCGCGCAGCCAGTGGATCCCGTGTGGGTCCAGGCCGTTGGCGGGCTCGTCGAGGATGAGCGTCTTCGGGTCGCCGAGCAGCGCCTGCGCCAGCCCGAGGCGCTGCGCCATGCCGAGAGAGAAGCCCTTGGGCTTCTTCTTCTTGACCTCGGCGAGACCGACGATGTCGAACACCTCGTCGACGCGCAACGTCGGGATCCGGTTGGCGGCCGCCAACATCCGCAGGTGGTTGCGGGCCGTCCGGGTGGGGTGGAAGGCCGTGGCCTCCAGGACGGCGCCGATCTCCCGCATCGGGTCACGGATGTCGCGGAACCGCTTGCCGTCGAACCGGGTCTCGCCGCCGCCGTGGTCGAGGTCGAGCATCAGCCGCATCGTCGTGGACTTGCCGGCACCGTTCGGCCCCAGAAAGCCGGTCACGACGCCCGGTCGGACGTCGAAGGTGAGGTCGTCGACGGCGACTTTGTCCCCATAGCGCTTGCGCAGCCCGTGGGCCGTGATCATGCGAACTCCAGCCTCGTTGTTGATGGACAGGTGCGACGGTAGTGGCTCCGGATCCCCCGGGTGTCCTCCTTGCTACGGAACCCCGGCCTCCGCCGGAAGGCCGATCTGTCCTGACGTCACTCGCCGCGGAGCTGATCCCCGAGCTCCACGCGCAGCGCGTGCACCAGCCCGTCGACCGCCGGCTCGATCTGGTCGAGCACCCGCGCGAAGCCGTCGGCGCCGCCGTAGTAGGGGTCCTGGACGTCCAGGTCGCCGCTGTTCAGCGCGTTCGGGTCGTAGATGCGCAACATCTGGACGGCCTCCAGGCTCGCTTCGTCAGGTGCGAGCCGCGTGACGTCGGCGACGTTGTCGCGATCCATGACCAGGATGAGGTCGTAGTCGTTGAACGACGTCGCGTCGAACTGGCGCGCCCGGTGTCCATCGGCGTCGTAGCCGCGCTCGCGCAGTGCGACACGTGCCCGCGGGTCGGCCGGCCCGCCGATGTGCCAGCCACCTGTTCCGGCCGACTCGACGGTCACGTGCTCGGATATGCCCGCCTCGTCCAGCCGTCGCCGTAGGACCGCGGCTGCCATCGGCGAACGGCAGATGTTGCCGAGGCAGACCACGCAGATCCGGAGGACGGCGGCACGAGCCATCGGTCGCCGCCCGGTGGCTCAGCTCACTGGGTCGTCGGCGTGGCGGGCCAACTCGCCCACCGCAAGGGCCAACTCGGTCGCGAGCTCGAACGAGCGCTCTTGGGTGGGGTGGCCGCGCATCCACAGGCACACGGTCTGGACGACGGCTCCGGACCACGCAGAGTCGCGACGCAGGGCGAACCGCACCGAGACCGGGCGGGGCGTGAACGCGGTGACGTCGTACCACTGGCCGTCGGCGAAGGCCAGCAACGGGTAGCCCTCGGCGTCGTCGTAGACGACCTCGTATTCGTGGCTGCCGAGCAGGCCCTCGTACCAGGACTGCTGCCCGGTGGAGACCGTAGCGCCAGGAAGGGGCGCGACCGAGCCGTACGCGGTGGGCGGCGGAGTAGCCCACGGACTGTCCGACGGTGGCTTCTCGGTCAGCACCGAACCCACAACTTCGAAGCCGCTCGCCATCAGGTCTCACCCTCCCGCATCCGCGGTGTCATCGGCACAACGACCCCCGAGACACCCGCCTGCGCTGGTGGCGCGGACAAGCATCAAACCCGTCGTGCAGGAAGTGGGCACAACGGTACGACACGGGCAGCTACGGGGGAAGTACCGGGCCGCCACGATTGGTCGTGTCGTGTCGAGCATCCGTGCGGACGGAGTGGGTGCCGGGTTGGCCCTCCGGTCAGTCCGGGAGGAGGAGGTTGATCACCCAGCTCACGAACGACACCACCAGCCCGCCGAGGATCGCGGGCCAGAACCCATCCACGTGGAACGGCACGTCGAACAACCCGGCGATCCACGACGTCAGCCACAGCATCAGCGCGTTCACAACGAACGTGAACAGGCCCAGCGTGAGGATGTAGAGAGGCAACGAGAGGAGCTTGACAACGGGCCGCACCGCCACGTTCACCACCGCGAAGATGGCGGCGACCACGAGGATGGTCAGGACCTCGTCGCGGGTGGATCCGGCGTCGATGTCGACGCCGGTGACGACGACGACCGCGACCCACAGGGCGACCGCGTTGACGATCAGGCGAACGATCAGCTGCACGGACGGAGCGTAGCGGTCAGCACGAGAACGCGGAACGACCCTGGCGGTCCGACCTGCGTCAGCAGGGCGCGGCGGAGCGGCGCGGGCTCAACCGACCGCCGAGGCCTGCACGGATCGGCTGCCACCGGCGGCCCGGGCCCGCTGCGCCAGCGCGATGCCGGCCAGCACGACGGCGCCCCCGGCGATCTGCACGGTCGTCAACGCCTGTCCGAGCCACGCCCACGCCACCAGTGCAGCGAGGACAGGCTCGGACATGCCCACCACACCGGCGGCCGTCGGGCCAACGTGCCGGAGGGCCGCGAGATTCAGCGAGTACGGCGCGACCGTCCCGAGCAGCACGATCCAGGTGATGCCGAGCCAAACCGGCACGGTGAACGGGTCGAGGGCACCGAGCAGGGTCGCGCTCTCAGCAAGCGGAGACGCGTCGAATGACCACCAGGGCTTTGCGACGACCCAGAACAAGGCACCGAAGGCGAACATGTAGAACGCGACAGAGGCCGGGTCCCTGCTGGCCGTCGAGTGCCCACCCACCAGGAGGTATGTCGCGACGCACACCGCCGCGCCGAGGCCGGCCGCGACGCCGAGCGGGTCCAGTCCCGTGTCGCGCCAGACCTGCGCCACCAGTGCCAACCCGGCCAACGCGAGCCCGATGGCCAGCCAGGTCCGCCGGCGGACGTCCTCCCGTCGCACCACTCGCGTGTACAACGCCACGAGAACGGGAGCCGTGAACTCGAGCAGCAACGCGATACCCACCGGCAGCCGGTCGATGGCGACGAAGTACAGCCACTGGACCAGGGCGGCTCCGGCAACACCGAGCACGGCGAGCGCCGGCAGCTCCCGGGCGGCGACGCGCAGGCGGCCCGGTGCGACGGCTGCCAGGATCAGGCCAAGGCCGATGGCAGCGCCCGTGCACCGCAGTGCCGACAGCCGGGCGGGCTCGACGCCGGCCTCGAGCATCACCTTCGACACCGACGCGTTGACCGCGAAGAGCACGGCCGCGAGCGTGACGTAGGCGTACCCGCGGCGAACTGTCCCGACTCCCACTGGCGCGACATTAGCGTAAAGAGATGACGGTGGTTACATGACCAGACGTGCATCAGCGCGTTCTATGGTGACGGCCATGGTGCGTCATCCCCGCCTCCGCCCCGCGTTGGACGAGCTGCCGTCGTACCAGCCGGGCCGGCCGGCCGCGGACGTTCCCGCCGGCCGGGCGGCCTACAAGATCTCCTCGAACGAGAACCCCTACCCGCCTCTGCCGGGCGTACTGGAGGCCGTGAGCCGAGCCGCCGCGACGATCAACCGGTATCCGGACATGTTCGCCACGGGGTTGGTGGCGGCGCTCGCCGACCGCCTCGAAGTCCCACCGACGCACCTGGCGACCGGGACCGGCAGCGTCGGTGTGCTCCAGCAGGTCATCCAGGCGACGGCGGCGGACGGTGACGACATCGTCTACGCCTGGCGGTCGTTCGAGGCGTATCCCATCGTGGTGGGCATCTCCGGTGCCACCTCCGTCCGGATCCCGCTCGACGCCGACGCCCGGCACGACCTGGATGCGATGGCGGACGCCGTCACCGGACGGACCAGGCTGATCCTTGTCTGCAGTCCCAACAACCCGACCGGACCCGTGGTCCGCCGCGACGAGATGAAGGCGTTCCTGGGCAGGGTGCCCGACGACGTCCTGGTCGTCGTCGACGAGGCGTACTGCGAGTTCGTCCGCGACCCGGACGCCGTCGACGGGATCGATCTCTACCGCGAGCACGCCAACGTCTGCGTGCTCCGCACGTTCTCGAAGGCGTACGGGCTCGCGGGTCTGCGGGTCGGCTACGCCGCGGCCCAGGAGCCGGTCGCTGACGCGCTGCGCAAGACGGCCGTCCCGTTCGGCGTGTCGGGGATCGCCCAGCAGGCGGCGGTCGAGTCGCTACGTCGGGAAGTGGCGTTGCTGGAGCGGGTCGAGGCGCTGGTCGCCGAACGTGAGCGCGTGCGCGCCGGGCTGCTCGATCAGGGGTGGGACGTCCCGGTGACGGAGGCGAACTTCGTCTGGCTGGCGCTCGGTGACGACACTGTGGCCTTCGCGCAGGCCTGCGACGAAGCCGGTGTTGTCGTCCGCCCGTTCCCTGAGGAAGGCTGCCGCGTCACCGTGGCCGAGCCGGAGGCCAGCGACGTGCTGCTGCGGGTTGCGGGTGAATGGCGGAAGAACCACGCATGATGCGGGGCGGCACCCGGGTTCGGGGGGCGAAACCCGGGTGCCTGTCCCTCTCAGCCCGCTGCTAGTGCCGACTACTCCCGGCAGCACATAGGCGGGTTGAAGGCCACCTCCTCGGACGGTTGCGACGGTAGCGCGGCCACCGTGGCGACAGCGGCAGCCGCCGTCAGCACCGCGGCGGCGATCAGGCGTCGGGTTCGAGGCAGCACTTTTCCTCCAGGGCGAGTAGGACTGGCGCGGACGTGACACTTCGTAGTGAAATGGTGTCATGGCCATTCGTCAAGCGCCCGCCGAGGTGAATCCGGAGTCCCGGACGGCCGTCGGCGCCCGCATCCGATCGCTCCGCACCGCCCACGGCCTATCGCAGGCCGACGTGGCCGAGGGCATGCTCTCGGCCAGCTACGTCTCGCTGGTCGAGAGTGGCCGCCGGCAGCCCGCTGCCTCGGCCCTGCAGCACATCGCCGAACGGCTCGGTGTCGATGCCGGCTTCCTGCGCGACGGCGTCGACGCTGGCGTCCGCCGCCGGGCCGTGCTGGCGTTGCGGCAGGCCGAGGTCGCCTTGGCCCGCGACGACGCCCACGACGCGCACCAGCGCTTCGTGGACCTCGACGGCGAACCAGGGCTAGGGGAAGACCAGCGCCGCCAGGTGCGGATGGGGCATGCTCTGGCAGCTGAGCGCCTCGGCAACCTGGAGGAGGCCATCCGGGTGCTGGGGGATCTGGCTGACGAGGCGCGCCGCTCGCCCGAGCTCAATCCGTGGATGGATGTCGCCCAGGCGTTGTGCAGCTGCTACCACGAGGCGGGCGACCTGGACCTCGCGATCTCGACCGGCGAGGAGGCGCTGCGGTCCGCCGCGGCGCTCGGCTTGCAGGCGACTGACGAGTACATCCGGCTCGGCTGCACCGTGCAGGCCTCGTACTACCAGCGCGGCGACCTCGCCCGGGCTGGCCTCATGGCTGCCGACCTGGTTCAGATGGCCGAGACGATGGGCGCGCCGCACACCCGCGGTGCCGCGTACTGGAACGCTGCCATCGTGGCCGAGTCACGCGGTGAGATCGGCCAGGCGCTTGCGCTGGTCGACCGCGCGCTCGCTCTGTTCGGCGAGAGCGACGACCGGCGCAACCAGGGCCGGCTGCGCGTCGCCTACGCGTGGCTGCTGCTTCAAGAGGAGTCCCCGGATGCCGAGCGCGCACTCGAACTGCTGGACGGCGTCCGCCGCGAGCTCGTCGATCACGGCGGTGCCGTCGACGTCGGCTACTGCGACACCGAACGAGCCAGGGCCTTGCTCGCGCTGGGCCGTGTCGACGAGGCCCGCCACGCAGCCGAACAGTCGTTGACCGGTCTGGGCGACCAGCCGCGGATCGAGTCGGCCCACGCCCGGCTGCTGCTCGGCCGGGTGTTCCGCGAACAGGGCGACCTGTCGGCGTGCCTCGAACAGTGCGCCGCGGCGGCCCGGATCCTCGACACCATGGGCGCGTCGCGGCAGGCGTCGGCGGCGTGGCGAGAGCTCGGCGACCTCTACCACGACCTCGGCCGGGTCGAGGAGGCGATCGACGCCTACGACCGCGCGCTGCGGGCCGTGCGCGTTTCGCCGGCGGCCGCCATCGGCCCCGTCATCGGCTCGGTGGCAGCGCTCGACACGAAGGAACGTCAGGGGCATTTGACGACGACATAGCTGACGGACTTCACTGGTCGTCCGCCGCCTCCGGGTCCGGCGGTGCACCGCAGGGGAGTGCGCGTGCCGGCCGGAGGCGGCGGGCTCAGGTCGAACCCACGGGTTCGGCCAGCGCTCGATCCGGTTCGGCGACGGTCTGCCGTGGCCGCTCGCCACCGACGACGAGGGCCACGCCGACGACCACGAGCAGTCCGCCGCCGACCACGACTCCGGTGACCGGCTCGGCCAGGATGAGCCAGCCGAGGAAGACCGCCACGACCGGGTTGACGTACGCGTAGGTACCCACCAGCGACAGCGGTGCGTTCGCCAGCGCGAAGACGTACGCCGTGTACCCGAGCAGCGACCCGAACACGACCAGGTAGGCGAGGGCCAGCCAGCCACGTGCGGGCACGTCCCCGGCCACGAAGTCGCCGGCCTCGCCGGCGACGAGCGCCACCGCCGTCATGATCGCGCCGCCGGCGAGCATCTCCCAGGCCGTGGCCGTCAGTGCCGCCCGCGGCAAGCCCAGCCTCGGCGACAGGTAGGAGCCAAATGCCCAGGACACCGTCGCTCCCAGGACCACGACCACGCCCCACGTCTCGACCCCGGCGATCCCGCCACGGGGGAGGCTGATCGCGGCGATCCCGGCGAAGCCGACCAGCACCCCGAGCCAGGTGAGCCGGCGTGGCCGTTCGCCGCCGCCGACGCGCAGCAACACGAACCACAGCGGCACGGCTCCCACGATCAGGGCGGTGAGCCCACTGGGGACCGTCTGCTCGGCGACGGCCACGCCGCCATTGCCCATCAGGAGCAACAACGTGCCCATGACCGCGGCACCGCGAAGCTCCCGCCAGGTCACCCGAATCGACCCGAGCCCGCGCCGCAGTGCCAGGAAGCCCATCAGCAACGCGGCAGCGACCAGGAAGCGCACACCCATGCCGAGCAGCGGCGGGATGCCCGAGTCGACCACGACGCGAATGCCGAGGTAGGTCGACCCCCAGACGACGTAGACCGTCACCAGCGCCGCCCACACCGAGGCCGCGCTCGCCCTGGAACCAGGGTGCGTGATGAGTGTTCCTTCCCATGGTTGCTGTACACCAATTGTTCCGGACGGCGACTAGCAGCCGACAGCGGATATCTGCCATCGAGTCCGCACATGGCGTCACCGGTCGACGCCGTCGAGCGGCACGCGGGCGAACAGGTCCAGCACGCGGTCGGTCAGCCGACCCGGATACGTGCGAGCTGCCTGGACTGGGCGACGAGCTGGCCCTCGGCGTCGTACACCTCGGCGTCCTCGTCGAACCACGCGTCACGCACCAGCCGCCCTCTGAGGTGAACGGTCAGCCAGCCCGGTGCGGGGAGACCGCGCGTGAGCAGCGTGATCTCCACAGTCGGCGCCCAGCCCAGCCGGCCGAGGCCGAAGACAGTGGGAGGCAGGGCGTCGACCGCGAGGGCGAGAACGAGGGGGTCTGGCTGGGCACCGTCGCGTAGGCGCAGGTGGCCACGCATGGCCAACGACCCGGCCGGTCGGCCGGAGAACCACCCCAGCGTCTGCGGGTCGAGCCGCAGGTCGACCTTCTCGAGCAGGCCGACGTGGGTACCGTCCGGCAGGTCGACGATGGCCGGGACGCATTCGTCGACCGGCGCGACCGGCTCCGGCGGCGGCCCGCTCCACTCGACCGGCGAACCGCGGTTCAGGGCTGCGGTGGTGGCCGTCAGCTCCACCAGCGGCCGGTCACCCTGGATCAGCCTCGCCCGCAGGACGGCCGTCGTCTTGCCCGAGCGAAGGGTCTGGACCCGGACCCGGGCCGGCCCGGCCGACGGCGGGTCCAGGAAGTGAGCCGTGGTGGCGATCGCGTGCGGGTGCGGCGACTCGGCCGCCACGGCGCGCAGAAGCAGCGCCAGCAGGTTAGCCACCGTTCGGCACGTTGCCGACCGACCAGCCACCATCGACATCGACGTCGTAGCTGCCCGGTTCTGCCGGTCGAACCATGGTCGCTTCGCGGAAGTCGCTCACGGGCCACGACCCTAACGAGGCGGGTATCCTTCGCGTCCGCCCTCCTGCTTCCCGGCCCTTGCTGGGTACCTTTGGGGTAGAACCGTCGTGACCGCAACGTCACGGCTCCCTCCGTCCGAGCCCGCGCGCCCACCTTCAGCGTCGAGGGGTCGGACGGTCGACGCGCCACGCTGCATTGAGCGATCAGGCCGTAGCGGCGACCCCGCCGGCCGACGACGCGAAGGAGAACGATGACCGTCGAGACTGCCGGTACGGCGACCGCGCAGGCGGTACCCGACGAGCCCGAGCTCGTCCAACTGCTCACACCGGAAGGCGAGCGGGTTCCCAACCCCGACTACGACCATCTCGTGGCCGACGTCGCCGACGAGGATGTCCGCGGGTTGTACCGCGACCTCGTGCTGGCGCGGCGCGTCGACACCGAGGCGGTCGCGCTGCAGCGGCACGGCGAGCTCGGCCTGTGGGCGTCGCTGCTCGGCCAGGAGGCCGCTCAGGTCGGCTCCGCCCGTGCCCTGCTACCGCAGGACCACGTCTTCCCGACCTACCGAGAACACGGCGTCGCCTGGTGCCGCGGCGTCGATCCGGGCCTGCTGCTGGGCCTGTTCCGCGGCGTCGACCAAGGCAGCTGGGATCCGCGCGAGAACAACTTCCACCTGTACACGATCGTCATCGGCGCACAGACGCTGCACGCCACCGGATACGCGATGGGAGTCCAGCGCGACGGAGCCGTGGGCACCGGTGACCCCGAGCGCGACACCGCCGTCATCGCCTACTTCGGTGACGGAGCCACCAGCCAGGGCGACGTCAACGAAGCGTTCATCTGGGCGGCGGTGACCAATGCGCCGGTGGTGTTCTTCTGCCAGAACAACCAGTGGGCGATCTCCGAGCCGCTGGAGCGCCAGACCCGGATCCCGCTGTACAAGCGGGCCGCGGGCTTCGGCTTTCCAGGCGTCCGGGTCGACGGCAACGACGTCCTCGCCTGTCTGGCAGTGACGAGGGCGGCCACGCAGCGGGCCCGCGACGGCGAGGGCCCGACGATGATCGAGGCGTTCACCTACCGGATGGGCGCGCACACGACGACTGACGACCCCACCCGGTACCGGCTGGCCGCGGAACTGGAGCACTGGAAGCTCAAGGACCCGGTCGAGCGGGTCAAGGCGTATCTGACCCGGTCCGGTGGCGCCGAGCCCGAGTTCTTCGAGACCGTCGAGGCCGAAGCCGAGTCACTGGCCGAGCACCTGCGGGACTATTGCCGGTCGCTGCCGGACCCCGAGCCGACGTCGATCTTCGACCATGTCTACGCCGAACCGACGCCGAACCTGGTGGCACAGCGCGACGAGCTGGCCGCGTATCTCGACTCCTTCGCCGAGGAGGGCCGACGATGACCACCATGGCGCTCGGCAAGGCGATCAACACCGGCCTTCGCAGGGCGATGGAGAACGACCCGAAGGTGATCGTCATGGGTGAGGACGTCGGCAAACTCGGCGGCGTCTTCCGGGTCACCGATGGCCTGCAGAAGGATTTCGGCGAGGACCGGGTGATCGACACGCCGCTGGCCGAGTCTGGGATCATCGGCACCGCCGTCGGGCTTGCGCTGCGCGGGTACCGGCCGGTGTGCGAGATCCAGTTCGACGGGTTCGTGTTCCCCGGCTACGACCAGATCGTGTCCCAGGTCGCCAAGATGCACTTCCGGTCGGGCGGGCGGCTGCGGGTGCCGATCGTGATCCGGATCCCGTTCGGCGGCGGCATCGGCGCGGTCGAGCACCACAGCGAGAGCCCGGAGGCGTACTTCGCGCACACCCCGGGGCTGAAAGTCGTGGCCGTCTCGAACCCGGCCGACGCCTTCTGGATGATCCAGCAGGCGATCTCGCTCGACGACCCGGTCGTGTTCTTCGAACCCAAGCGGCGCTACTGGGAGAAGGCCGAGGTGAACGACGCCGCCGAGGACGAACCTGATCTTCCGCTGGAGGCGGCCAGGGTGGTGGTCCCCGGCGCCGACGCGACCGTCCTCGCGTACGGGCCGATGGTGAAGACCTGCCTCGACGCCGCCTCGGCGGCGGCCGAGGAAGGCCGCTCGCTCGAAGTCGTGGACCTTCGCTCGCTGTCGCCGCTGGACCTGCCGGCGGTGTACCAGTCCGTCCGCAAGACCGGCCGCTGCGTCGTCGTGCACGAGGCCCAGCGCACGCTGGGCATCGGCGCCGAGGTGGCTGCGCGGGTCAGCGAGGAGTGCTTCTACGCACTGGAGGCGCCCGTGCTGCGCGTCACCGGTTTCGACACGCCGTACCCGCCGGCCCGCGTCGAGGAGGAGTACCTTCCCGACCTCGACCGGGTGCTCGACGGCGTCGACCGCGCGCTGGCGTACTGAGGGGTTGGCATGAGTGACGTTTCCCAGTTCAAGCTCCCCGACGTCGGCGAGGGCCTGACCGAGGCGGAGATCGTCACCTGGAAGGTCAAGGTCGGCGACACGATCCGGGTCAACGACGTGATCGTCGAGATCGAGACCGCGAAGTCGCTGGTCGAGTTGCCGTCCCCGTATGCCGGTGTCGTCGACGGCCTGCTCGTCGAGGAGGGCACGACGGTCCCCGTCGGCACGCCGATCATCGCGGTGCGAACGGGCGCCGGCGCTCCGGGTGCCGCCACCGACGCCGGTCAGGTCGGAGGGCCGGCCGAGGATCTGGTTCCCACGCCGGCCGAGCCCGAGCGCCAGGCCGTTCTCGTCGGATACGGACCCCGGACGACGACCGCCAAGCGCCGCGCTCGCAAGGGCGCGGCCGACGAGCCCGTGCCCGCCGAGCAGACGTCGCGCGTGCTGGCCAAGCCGCCCGTGCGCAAGTTGGCCAAGGACCTCGGCGTCGACCTCTCCATCGTGACGGCCACCGGTGCCGGGGGCGTGATCACCCGCGACGACGTCCAAGCCGTGGCGAACGGTGCGCAGGCGCTCGTGGGTCGGGCCACGCCGGCGGGACAGTCCGGCGCCGG
Organism: Jiangellaceae bacterium; assembly: GCA_050743075.1. GTDB lineage: Bacteria > Actinomycetota > Actinomycetes > Jiangellales > Jiangellaceae > JBOGDS01. Next base: position 37,782 of record JBOGDS010000019.1, read on the forward strand.
CTGGGACGGGCAGCCGCGCGAGGAGCGCATCGCGATCCGGTCGGTCCGCAAGGCGACAGCGGAGGCGGTGACCCGCTCGGCCTTCACCGCGCCGCACGTGACGGAGTTCGTCACGGTCGACGCGACCCGCACGATGCGGCTCGTCGAGCGGCTGCGCGAGTCGCGCGAGTTCCGCGACGTGCGGCTCTCGCCGCTGGCGGTCCTGGCCCGGGCCATGTGCGTCGCCGTGCGCCGTACCCCGGAGGTCAACGCCCGCTGGGACGACGCCGCCGGCGAGATCGTCGTGCAGCGCTACGTCAACCTGGGCATCGCCGCGGCCACGCCGCGCGGACTCGTGGTCCCGAACATCAAGGACGCCGACCAGCTGTCGCTGCACGACCTCGCCGTGGCCATCAACGAGTTGGCCGCGACGGCGCGCGAGGGCAAGACGCAGCCCCCGGACATGCTGGGTGGCACGATGTCGATCACCAATGTCGGCGTGTTCGGCATCGACACCGGCACGCCGATCCTGCCGCCGGGCGAGTCGGCGATCGTGGCGTTCGGGGCCATCCGGCAGCAGCCTTGGGTCCATCGGGGCACGGTGAAGGCGCGCTGGGTCACGACCCTTGCCCTGTCCTTCGACCACCGGCTGGTCGACGGCGAGCAGGGGTCGCGGTTCCTCGCCGACGTGGCGGCCATCGTGGAAGACCCCGCGCAGGCCCTGGTCTGGAGCTGACGTCCGCCAGTGGTCGGCGGGTCGGGAGGAGTTCGATGACCGAGGTGCCGGGCGGTCACGGCTTCGCTTTCAAGTCTGTGGCCGGTCGCACCGTGCTGGCCGTCAACGGGTCCGCTCCAGCAGCGTGGCGATGCCCTGGCCGACGCCGATGCACATGGTCGCCAGCGCGTACCGGGTGTCGCGGTGGCGTGTCTCAACGGCAGCGGTGAGAGCGAGCCGGGCGCCGCTCATGCCCAGCGGATGCCCGAGCGCGATGGCGCCGCCGTTCGGGTTGACGTGCTCGGCGTCGTCGGGCAGCCCGAGGAGCCGCAAGACCGCGAGTGCCTGCGCGGCGAACGCCTCGTTGACCTCGACCACGCCGACGTCGGCGAGCGCGACTCCGGTCCGCTCGAGCAGCCGCCGGGTTGCGGGCACCGGCCCGATGCCCATGACCCGCGGCGCCACGCCGACGGTCGCCGTCCCGACGATCCGCGCCAGCGGGGTCACGCCGTGGCGCTCGACCGCCGTCTCGCTCATGACCAACAGCGCCGCCGCGCCGTCGTTGACGCCCGAAGCGTTGCCGGCCGTGACGGTTCCACCCTCATGGACGACGGGCCGAAGCGCGGCCAGCGCTCCCAGCGAGGTCTCGCGGGGAGGCTCGTCGACACCGACCACGACCGCGTCGCCGCGGCGCTGCGGCACGCTGACAGGAGCGATCTCATCGGCCAGGCGGCCACTGACGACCGACTTGGCGGCACGTTCCTGACTCCGCAGCGCGAAGGCGTCCTGGTCGGCGCGGCTGACGTCGTAGTCCGCGGCCACATTCTCGGCGGTCTCGGGCATGGAGTCGGTGCCATGGACCGCCTTCAGGGCCGCATTGACGAACCGCCAGCCGATCGTGGTGTCGTAGATCAGCCCCTGGCCGCGGTCGTAGGGCGACTGCGCCTTCGGCATGACGAACGGTGCCCTGGACATCGACTCCACGCCGCCCGCGACGACTACGTCGGCCTCGCCGGAACGGATCGTCCGGGCGGCGTAGGCCAACGCGTCCATGCCGGAGCCGCAGAGACGGTTGACCGTGACGCCGGGAACGGTGTCCGGCAGCCCGGCGAGAAGCAACGCCATCCGCGCGACATTGCGGTTGTCCTCGCCGGCCTGGTTGGCGCACCCGAGGACGACCTCCTCGACGTCAGGGGACACCTGCGGGTGTGCGGCGACGAGCTCGCGCAGCACGTGGGCGGCGAGGTCATCGGGCCGGACCGACGCGAGGCCGCCGCCGTAGCGGCCGATCGGGGTGCGTACGCCGTCGACGAGAACGCCTGGGTCATGGCCGGTTCACCCTTGCGGACTTCGGGTCGATGACATCCACATCCCATCGATCATGGTCGGGATTCCTCGGGGACCAGGGTTCCGGGGATCTCACGCGATCGGCCGCGGAACTCGGCGACCACCTCCGTGTCGCGTCGGACGGTGACGTCGTAGACGCCGCTGCGTCCGTACCGGATGCGCTCGGTCGCCTCCGCGACGATGACGTCGTCGAGTCGGGCCGGTGCGACGAACACGATGTCGCAGGCCTGAGCGACCGTGCTGTGGTTGTACGAGTTGCAGGCGAACGCGAAGGCCGAGTCGGCCAGTGCGAAGACGAGGCCGCCGTGGCAGATCGCGTGCCCGTTCACCATGTCGGCACGGATCCGCATGGACAGCCGGGCGTAGCCGGGACGCACCTCGTCCAACGTCATGCCGAGTGCCTGAGACGTGGCGTCGTCGGCCCACATGGCTGCGGCGGACCGGTCGGCCACGACCTGTGGGTCAGCCACCCGGAACCCCGACAGGGCCGGCGCGGCCACGGACACCGCCGGACGCCAGGTACCGGTTCGGGTCCCCGGCGGATGTCGGGTCCAGCGCAGGCATGACCGTCACTGTGCCACGCCGGCCGACAGGGAGTCCGCGGCACGGTCGCGTTGGGCTACCGGGTGCCGCCGGAGTTGTGACACGCTGGGGCCAGAACTGTCGTTCTTGCGTCACAAGTCGCTGCGCCCGCACCCGGTCGACCGGAGGTTCGTCCCATGTCGGTGAACGTCGACGGGCTCGTCACCCGTCACCAGCAGCCCCTCGACGGGGCGCTCGAGGCGATCCGCACCCGTGGGTACTTCTCGGCGTACTCCGAGTCGCCGAGCCCACGCGTCTACGGCGAGACCGCGGCCGCCGAAGGGCTCGCCGCCTACCAGGCCTGGCTCGGCACGGACTTCCCGCTGGACACGCCGGGTGCCGACGGCCGGGTTGCGACCGAGCGCAGCCCGTTCGGGCCTGAGCTGGGCGTGACGTATCCGAGGGTCCGGCCGACGACCGAGTCACTGGGGGCGCTGCTGGGCGCCGCCCGTCGTGCCATGCCGGCGTGGCGCGAGGCCGGGCCGGCCGGCCGCACCGCCGTCTGTCTGGAGATCCTGGCCAGGCTGCACGGGCGGATCTTCGAGCTGGCGAACGCGGTCCAGCACACGTCGGGGCAAGCCTTCGTGATGGCCTTCCAGGCCGGTGGGGCGCACGCGCTCGACCGGGCCCTTGAGGCGGTCGCGTATGCGTACGAGGAGCAGACCCGCACGCCGGCGACGGCGTACTGGGAGAAGCCGGCCGGCAAGGGCGAGCCACTGCGGATGAACAAGACGTTCCACGTCGTCCCCCGCGGCGTCGCTCTGGTCGTCGGGTGCAACACGTTCCCGACGTGGAACTCGTGGCCGGGCCTGTTCGCGTCGCTGGCAACGGGCAACGCCGTGGTCGTGAAGCCGCACCCGGGCGCGGTACTACCGCTCGCGATCACCGTGCAGGCCGCACGCGAGGTGCTCGACGAGCTTGGCTTCGACGCCGATCTTGTGACGCTGGCCGCAGAGGATCCCGCCGACAAGTCCGCGGCCGCCCTGGCCGTCCGCCCGGATGTCAAGATCATCGACTACACCGGGTCGAGCGAGTTCGGCACCTGGCTGGAGGACAACGCCCGGCAGGCCGTCGTCTACACCGAGAAGGCCGGTGTCAACACCGTCGTCGTCGACTCGACCGACGACTTCGCCGGCCTCTGCCGCAACCTGGCCTTCTCGTTCAGCCTCTACACCGGGCAGATGTGCACGGCGCCGCAGAACGTCTTCGTGCCGCGCGAAGGGATCGCCACCGACGAGGGGCGCAAGTCGTTCGCTGCGGTGGGTGAGGGCATCGCTGCCGCCGTCGACAAGCTGGTGGGTGATGACGCACGAGCGGTGGAGCTGCTCGGCGCTGTGGTGAACGCCGGGGTGCTCGACCGCCTGGCTGCCGCGCCGAGCAAGGGCGACGTCGTCCTCGCGTCGCGTGCCATCGAGCATCCGGCTTGGCCGGACGCCACGGTCCGCACGCCGGCGATCATCGCGTTGGACGCTTCCGACCGCGACGTCTACACCACGGAGTGCTTCGGCCCGGTCTCGTACCTGATCGCGACGGACTCGACCGATGCCTCGATCGACCTGTTTCGTGACACCGTCCGTGAGCATGGTGCGATGACCGCGTCGGTGTACTCGACCGACGAGAAGGTCGTCGAGGCTGTCGAGGAGGCAGCGGTCGACGCGGGGGTCGCGCTGTCCGTCAACCTGACCGGCGGCGTCTTCGTGAACCAGTCGGCGGCGTTCTCCGACTTCCACGGCACCGGCGCCAACCCGGCGGCCAACGCCGCGTTCACCGATGGTGCGTACGTCGCAGGTCGGTTCCGCATCGTCCAGTCGCGGCGCCACGCCATCGCGTAGCCGCGCGCCAGTCATAGCGGGGCAATCCAGTCACGTGATCGAATCGTTATCGCTGGAGCAGTCCCAGCCCCCTTGTCTTCCGGTTACGTAAGCGTTCTCGTTCGAAGTGAGCCGAGTTGGCGGACCGAGTGTGCGTCCGGACCGGGGGAACATCGAGGAGGCGGGCCAGCATGGCCATCAGCACCACCACACGCGGTGTGACCGCGGTGACGTTCGCACTTGGAATCTCGCTCGTCCTCGCCGCGTGCGGCGGTGACGACGGCGACGACGGGGAAGACGGCGACGGTGACGCCAGCGGTGGCAGCGTCAGCGTCCTGGTCGTATGGGGCGGGGCCGAGCTCGAGAGCTTCGAGGCCATGCTCGCGCCGTTCGAGGAGGAGACCGGCACCCAGGTCGAGATCGAGAGCACGCGCGACCTGAACGCGGTCCTGGAGACCCGATTGGCTGGCGGAAACCCGCCCGACGTCGCTGGCCTGCCCGGCCCGGGCCCGATGGCCGAGTTTGCACGCAACGGAGACCTGCAGCCGTTGCCGCAGGAGGTCCTCGACGTCCTCGAGGCCGACTACGACGAAGGCGTCATCACCGACTCCACCGTCGACGATGAGCTCGTGGGCATCTTCGTCAAGACCAGCGTCAAGGGGCTGATCTGGTACAACCCGGCGGCGTTCGAGGCCGGTGGCTACACGGTGCCCGAGGACTGGGACGGCCTGACCGCCCTCGTCGATGACGCCGCCTCCGCCGGCACCTCGCCGTGGGGCATCGGCCTCGAGAGCGGCGGCGACACCGGCTGGCCCGCCACCGACTGGATCGAGGACTTCGTGATCCGGCAGTCCGGTCCCGACGTCTACGACCAGTGGGTGAATGGTGAGCTGGCGTGGAGCTCTGACGAGATCCGCAGCGCATTCGAGGCGTTCGGCCAGTGGGCCACCGACGACGAGTTCGTCAGCGGCGGCTCCAACGCGGTGCTGACCACCCCGTTCGGCAACGGCGGCGACTGCCTGTTCGCCGAGCCGCCGGGCTGCCTGCTGCATCACCAGGCGAGCTTCATCACGACATTCTTCGAGGAGAACAACCCAGGCGTCGCCGCGGCTGGGACCACCTACGACTTCTTCCCGATGCCCGGCATCGACTTCGACGGCGTCGTGTACGCGGGCGACCTGTTCGGCATGTTCAACGACACGCCGCAGGCCCGCGCGCTGATGGAGTACCTCGTCACGGCCGACGCCCAGCAGATCTGGGTCGAGCGTGGCGGCGCGTTGTCGGCGAACCAGAACGTGCCGCTCGAGGCGTACCCCGACGAGACCTCACGCCGGTCGGGAGAGTTCCTGGTCGGTGCGGAGGCCATCCGGTTCGACGGGTCGGACAAGATGCCGGCCGAGATGAACCGGGGCTTCTTCACTGCTGTCCTCGAGTACGTCCAGAACCCGGACAACCTGGACAGCGTCCTGGAGGAGCTCGACAGCGTCCAGGAGTCGGCCTACGAAGAGTGATCGCGCGGGCCTCGCGGGCCGGCCCTGGCAACGGGGCCGGCCCGACGGGCGAGAGGCCTGGCCGGTGATCTGATCCGCTCGAAACCGAGGGGAGTCCCATGGATGCGGGAACGCTCACCACGGCACTGATCGTGGTTGTCGGCGTGCCGACCGCGACGGTGCTGTACATCATCGGCGCCGAGCGTCTGCTGATGCTGCTGCCCGAACGCCGCCGGCGCCGCTTCCGGCCGTGGCTCTGGCTCTTGCCGGCGTTCGCGTTCCTGGGTGTCTTCCTGATCTACCCGACCGTCAGGACCGTCATCCTCAGCCTGATGGACGACCGGTCCGAGTCGTTCGTCGGTGCCGAGAACTACACCTCACTGTTCGGCGACGATGGCTTCTGGCAGGTCATCCTCAACAACGTCATGTGGATCGTGCTCTTCGCCGGCGCCGTCGTGGTCATCGGGATGATCGTCGCCGTGCTGACCGACCGGGTGCGCTACGAGACCGGCGTCAAGGCTTTGATCTTCCTGCCCCTCGCCATCAGCTTCGTCGCGGCCGGCGTGATCTGGAACTTCATGTACGCGTTCGATCCGGAGGTCGGTACCGTGAACGCCGCTCTCGGGGCGGTCGGGGTCGAGCCGGTGTCGTGGCTGACGGAGTGGCCACGAAATACGATCATGATCATCGTCGTGGGCATCTGGATGTGGGTCGGCTTCGCCATGGTGATCTTGTCTGCCGGTCTGAAGGGAATCAGCGTAGAGCTGCTCGAAGCAGCCCGCATCGACGGCGCCAACGAGCTCCAGGTCTTCTTCCGGATCATCTTGCCGCTCCTCATGCCCACCATCGCCGTCGTCGGCACCACGATCGTCATCGCGGCGCTCAAGACGTTCGACATCGTGTTCGTGATGACGGCCGGCAACTTCGACACCGAGGTGATGGCGAGCCTGTTCTACCGGGAGCGGTTCACCAACGGTGACGCCGGCGTTGCGGCGGCCGTCGCCGTGATCCTGCTGCTGGCGATCATCCCGATCATGCTCGTCAACATCCGCCGGTTCCGGGCGCAGGAGGCCATCAGATGACGCAGGTCCCGCTCGGGCTCGAGCATGACGCCCGCATCGGCGCTCCACCCCGGCCGCCCACGACCGTCGGGGGGCGGCGACGCTTCGGCCGGCTGTGGCTGCACCTGACGTTGGCCGTCGTCAGCATCATCTGGCTGCTGCCCACCGTCGCCCTGCTGGTCAGCTCGTTCCGCCCCGCGTCCGAGACCGCGACCAGTGGGTGGTGGACCGCATTCAAGCTGCCCTTCCAGTTCACCCTGGAGAACTACGACTCGGTGCTCTCCCAGCAGAACATGGGCCAGAGCTTCCTGAACAGCCTGTTCATCGCGATCCCGGCCACCGTGATCCCGATCATGGTGGCGGCCTTTGCGGCTTACGCCTTCGCCTGGATGGAGTTTCCAGGGCGCGACACGCTGTTCATCCTGGTCGTCGGCCTGCTGGTCGTGCCGCTGCAGGCCGCGCTGATCCCGGTGCTGCAGCTCAGCACCGACGTGGGTATCACCGGCTCGTTCCTGGCGGTCTGGCTGGCGCACACCGGATTCGGCCTGCCGTTCGCCATTTTCCTACTGCGCAACTTCTTCGGCGCGATGCCGAAGGAGATGTTCGAGTCGGCCTACATCGACGGCGCATCGCCGATGACGGCATTCTTCCGGCTCGCCTTGCCGCTGTCGGTGCCGGCGATCGCCTCGCTGGTCATCTTCCAGTTCATGTTCGTCTGGAACGACCTGCTGGTCGCGCTGATCCTGGTCGGCGGCACGCCGGACGTTGCGCCCATGACGGTGACGATCGCCAACCTGGTGAACTCGTTGGGCCAGGGGTGGCAACTGCTGACGGCGGCGGCGTTCATCAGCATGATCCTGCCGCTGGTCGTCTTCTTCGCACTCCAGCGCTTCTTCGTCCGCGGCATTCTCGGGGGATCGGTCAAGGGCTGATACTGTCGAGATGCAAGCAAGATTGAGGCCGCCTCCGCGGGACAGTTTGACGAAGCCGTCCGAACGGTGGTCCCTCGTCAAGGTGTAACCGGGGAGCGCAGAGCCGGTCAACATGGGCATGAGGACGTGCCCCGCATTGCGCCCCCGTCCCGGGACGGAGCTCCGGACAGGGGCTTGCGGGACACCCACACGGACACGGCCGCTGACCGGCGGCCTTCCCAGCTGAGGTTCCTCAACTGACAGGGGCGCGTGGAACCGGGATGGCGTGCCTGAGACCCGAACCTCAGAGTTCGAGGCCGAACAGCACCGCCGCCCCAACGGCCAGCAGGAGTAGCACGGCCGGAGTTGCGGCATGAGACATGTCGTGATGGGTGGCATGTGCCGCCAGGGCGAGTGCGAAGTACAAGGCGAGGGCTGCGGCCGCCGCGACGCCGAGGGGTGTCCACAGAATCCCTCCGGCAATACCACCCGCGCCAGCGAGGATCACGCAGGCGAGCAGCGGCAGTCGGTCGGCGGCGACGCCAACTCCTGCGTAGGACTCGAGGACCGCGGGTTTGCCGGACAACTTCAACCCGGCCGAGAGCACAAGCAGCGCAACTAGGAGTCCGGCTACAACGTAGAGCGCGATGGTCATGTCAGGTCCTTGCGATCGGAAAGGGGTATCTATACATATGTATAGATACCCACTACTGTAGCCCCATGAGTCCCCAACCCAGCAACCGGGCCGCCTTGCTTGAGGGCGCCCTGAACTGTGTGGCCGGCGTGCCGCTCGACCAGATTTCCGCCCGTGTCCTCGCGAAGGAATCTGGCGCCAACCTTGCCTCGATTGGATACCACTTCGGGTCCAAAGATGGGCTGGTGACTGCCGCAGTCGTTGAGGGCTTGGACCGCTGGTTGGAAAGGATCAGCGAGCGGATGGTTGCGATCGACACCGCGACCGAGCCTGCCGATCGGTTCCAGCAGGCCGCCGCCGCGGTGGACGCAACCCGTGCCGAGCACGAGGCCGTCGCAAGGGCATTCGTTGTCGCGCTGGCGCGCGGACAGCACGACGAGGTCGTCGCTGAGCGGCTGACCAAAGGATTCCTCGACACCCGACCTCGGGTCGCCCATCTGCTCTCCTTGGGCGACGACGAGGTGGGCACCGAAGCCGGAGCGCTGCTCCATGCCCTGTTCACAGGCATGCTCTGCCAGTCCCTGCTCAGCGAGCAGCTGGTCATCGACGCCGAGCGCACCAGTAGAGCTCTCCGGCGTGTCGCCGAGACGATGTTGCAAGCGCCAGCGCTCACCGAACCAGCCCTTGCGCCGGCATCCGCGGCCAAGGGAAGTGTCAAGTAAGGGAGGAACGCCATGCAGGTCTTCGTCGCCGGCGGCTCGGGAGTGATCGGACACCGCCTGGTCCGCAAACTCGTGGACGCAGGGCATCAAGTCACCGCGACTACCACGTCGCTCGACAAGGTGCCGATCCTGGCCGGGATGGGAGCAGACGCCGTGGTGATGGACGGGCTGGAGCCGACATGGTGGGAAAGTGTGTTGTCGCCGCCTCGCCAGATGTGGTCGTGCACCAGATGACCGCCCTGGCCGGTGAACCCAACATGCGACGCCCTGACCGCTGGTTCGCCGTCACCAACCGCCTCCGCACCGAAGGCACCAACAACCTGCTCGCGGCCGCCGAGGCCGCAGGAGCCTCTCACTTCGTCGCCCAGAGCTACGCCGGGTGGCCGTACGAGCGTCAGGGGACGTGCGTCAAGTCGGAGACGGACCCGCTTGACCCGCGCCCGACACCCCGGCAGCGGCAATCGGTGGACGCGATCCGCCACCTCGAGCACGCCGTCACCGCGGCGCCACTGATCGGAGTGGTCCTGCGATACGGGCTTCTCTACGGACCCTGCGTCAGCGACACCACGGTCGACATGGTCCGAAAGCGCAAATTCCCGATCGTGGGCAGCGGGAAGGGTATGACGTCATGGCTTCAGATCGACGACGCAGCCATGGCCGTGCTGACGGCGATCGATCGGCCGAGGCCAGGGGTCTACAACATCGTCGACGATGAGCCAGCGCCGGTCAGCGACTGGCTCCCCTTCATGGCAGAAGTCCTCGGCGCCAAGCCGCCCGTATACCTGCCCAGATGGGTCGGCCGACTCGCGGCTGGTCCGGCCGCAGTGGTCTTGATGACCGAGGCCCGCGGCGCCTCGAACAAGAGTGCCAAGAATGAGCTCGGCTGGCAGCCCCACTGGACCAGTTGGCGCGAAGGATTCCGGCACGCCCTCACCGAGCCCGGGGGCACGCCGCCTGCCGGGACCGTTCCCCGGATCTGATGCGCGTCCTCGTAACCGGAGCAGCTGGCTCCATCGGCCGCGTCGTCACCCTCGGGCTCGCCGACCGGGGGCACGAGGTAGTCGGCCTCGACCTGGTGCCCGAGCCTGAACGCTTTCCCGGGCCGTGGCACACCGCCGACTGCGCCGACAAGGACGCTGTGTCGGCCGTGTTCGACACCGAGCACCTCGACGGCGTCGTGCACCTCGCGGGCTACCCGGGGGAGGCTGACCTTCCCACCGAACTCACCTCACACGTCATCACCACGGCGGCGCTGCTCGACGCGATGGTGACCCACCGGGTGCCGCGTATCGTCTATGCCTCGTCCAACCACGCGGTCGGCCGCATCCCTCGCAGTGACCTAGTCAGCGACGACGCACTCCCCCGCCCCGACACCTTCTACGGCATCGCCAAGGTCGCAGCCGAGGCACTCCTCTGGCTGTACGTCGACCGCTACGCCCTCGACGGGGTGGCCTGCCGGATCGGCAGCTTCCGGGAGCGGCCATCAACCGCTCGCGAGTTGTCGACGTGGCTTTCCCACGACGACGCCGTACGGATGGTCGAGGCCTCCCTCACAGCACCGTCACCGGGGTACGTCGTGCTGTACGGCATCAGCGACAACACCCGCGCCTGGTGGGACCTCGAACCGGGTCGTCGACTCGGCTACGAGCCGCAGGACAACGCCGAGCGGTACGCCGGGCAGGTCGCGGCCCGTCCCGAGGACGAGGCCGATGCCGCCCACGTGGGTGGGCCGTTCATGCGGGTGGACTTCCACCGCCCTGCGCTGGAGCGCGGGCCCGAGCCTGCTGTAGGACCATGAGGATCCGATGGTTCCATCGGGAGGAGGTCTCCGCCCATGATTCCCACGATGATCTTGTTCGGGTTCCTGTTGGGGCGGTGGTGGAAGTCGGCGATTGTCGCAGGGGCAGTGCTATGGCCGGTGGGCTTGGTCCTCGCCGTCAACATTGGCGGTATTGGCGTGCTCAGCGCCGCTGCTCTAGGAGCAGTCAACACTGCCGTGGGTGTCGCGGTTCACCAGGCGATCCTCGGGTTGGTCCGCTCGATCCGCCGTTATCGACCTACCAGGGGATCTCGGCTTCACCAGATCTGACAGGTTTGTACCGTTTGCCGATCGGGCAGCGGGATGCGGTTCGATCGTCCGATGTCTTGAACCAGACGGTTAAGATGGTCATACTTATGACCATGACGATCCTTTCGCTGGCGGAGGTGAAGTCGCACCTCTCCGAACTCGTTGGCCGCGTGAACTCTCAACATGAGCGCGTCACGGTCACCGTGCACGGCAAGCCCTCGGCCGTCCTCATCGCCACCGAGGACCTTGAGTCGCTCGAGGAGACCATCGCGATCTTGTCCGACGCCGACGCGCTCAGCCGTCTGGCCGCCTCAGAGGCGGAGCTCGCGCGTGGCGAGGGTGAGTCCGAGGAGCAACTCGCCGAGGCCATGAACCGACGACGCCGGCAGCGTGCGTGACCGACACTCCAGGCCGTCACGCCCTTATCGTCACGCCCACGGCGCGACGTCAGCTTGCGCAGATCCTGCCCGAGGCTGTGGCCTTCGCCGCGCACGAGTTCATCGTGGGCGCGCTGCTGGACAACCCCCAGCGAGTCGGCAAGCGGCTCCATGCCCCCCTCGATGATCGGCACAGCGCCCGGCGAGGCACCTACCGCGTGATCTACCGCATCGACGACGAGGAGCGAACCGTGACGGTCGTCGACATCGCCCACCGCCGGGATGCCTACCGCGTCAACCGCTGACCTTGGGCGGATGTCGGCGAATCAGTGAGGTCGCCGACTGCCGATCTCGTTGCGCGCCACTTGCTGCCCTTGCGGTCGCAGCATTGAAGGCGCGTGCTGGCGGAGTCGGGCACTGCCCGATGCCCGAGCCGACCGCGTTCTGCGGTAACGACCGGGTCAACCTCCTGGAGGTGCGCCATGAGTGCTCTTCTTGTCGGGTACGCCCGATGGTCCACCGACCAACAAGACCTGACCGCTCAACGCGACGCCCTGCTCGGCCTCGGTGTCGAGGCCGAGCGGATCTACGTCGATCACGGCCTGACCGGCACCAACCGAGAGCGTCCCGGACTCCGGGAGGCACTCGCCGCGTGCCGAGCCGGCGACACCCTGGTGGTGACCAAGCTCGACCGACTGGCCAGGTCCCTGCCCGACGCACGGTCGATCGCCGACGAGCTCACCACCCGACAGATCAGCTTGGGCCTGGGCGGGTCCGTCTACGACCCCGCCGACGCGGTCGGCCGGCTGCTGTTCAACGTCCTCGCCATGGTCGCTGAGTTTGAGTCCGACCTGATCCGGCTCCGCACCCGCGAGGGCATGAAGGTCGCCAAGGCGAAGGGTCGGCTGCGCGGCAAGCAGCCCAAGCTCAACCGCCGTCAGGAAGCTCACCTCGTCTCCCTGGTTCACAGCGGCGAATACAGCACCGCCGAGGTCGCCGACTTGTTCGGCGTCGGCCGCTCCACCGTCTACCGAGCCATCGAACGCCAACGCAGGGAAGCGCGAGCAGCGACAACGGTCATCGCGAAGTGACGACACCGGTGTCGCGCATGGCACACCCTCGCGGGACACCGGCCACTCCCAGCTACACGACCGCCCAGATCACCAGCAGCGGTTCGGCTCGCGGGACAGGAGCCTGGGGGGCAGACGCCGACACAGACCCTCCGGGCCCCGGATCCTACGGTCGGTCACGGACCGCGAAGCTGATCGGCGTGCGGTAGTCCACCTCGAACGGTCAAGAGGGGAAGGGTCCGCGCACGGACACGCCACCGTCGAGAACCAGCTGCTGCCCGGTCATGTACGCCGAGCTGTCAGAGGCCAGGTATACCGCTGCGGGGGCGACCTCGGCGGTCGTTCCGTAGCGTCCGCTCGGGGATCTCCTCTACCAACCCGTCCGCTTGGTCGTTCGAGGAGACGGCCGTGGCGATGGCACCTCCGACGATGACGTTCATCCGAATTGCCTCGCGTGAGTACTCGGCCGCGACCGTCCTCGCCAAGCTCCGGAGACCAGCCTTCATGACGCCGTAGGCCGCTTGGTGGGGCGCGGCCATGACCCCGGTCACGGATCCTACGCTCACGATCGAGCCGCCGGTCCCCTGTGCCAGGAGCCTGGGCAGGACCAAACGCAAGCTGCGAGCGACGTACCGAAGGTTCAGTTCGTACATCGTGTCCCAGTCGCTGTCCTCGATCTCGTGTAAGGGCACGGCGGGAACGAACGCCACCTGTCCGCCGCCGACGGTCACGACCACGTCCAGGCCACGCAACCACTCGAAGGCCTCGCGACCATGAAGGCGAGTTCGGTCGGTGACCGGACGTCCACAGTCAACGGATGAGCACGCTCTCCGACCTCGTTTGCAGCCTCGCGAGCCGCTCGCTCCTCCACTTCGACAACCACCACGCTGGCGCCCTCCTCGCCGAAGGCGCGGGTAATGTTGTCGCCCGATGCCTGCGCCACCGCCGCCGATGACCAAGCAGCGCTTACTCTCCAACATCACGCAGACACCGTACTCAGCGTCGCGCCGTCACGAGCACCCTGCGAACGTCGCCGGTCTCCGGTGCGTTGGGCACCCCAACCCAGAAGACGCCGACCGATCGGCACACGTCAGCTCGTCACGGGGAAGACGAGGTGGGTGACTTGGTCGCCTTGGATGCAGGTGGTCGGGTTGCCGAGCAGGACGTCCTCGGTGTCCAGCTTGCCGAAGAAGGGACGGTTGCCTTCGCCCATGACGACTGGCACGAGGTCGATCGCCACTTCGTCGAGCAGCCCCAACTCGAGGGCCTGCCGGGCGATGGTGCCCCGGCTGACGGTGACGACCCGGTCACGGGCGATCTGCTGTGCTCGTGCGACGGCGGCTTCCACGCCGTCGGTGACGAAGGTGAACGGAGCGTCAGGATGCTCCTTCACCCACTCCGTCGGGACATGGTGGGTAACGACCAGCCCGATACGCCGGCGCAATGGAGCGTGATCTTCGCGGTCGACGACGCCGATGCCACCGCCGCAAAAGCCGCCGAGCTCGGCGGGGCGGTGGTCGTCCCTCCCGTCGACGCCCCCTGGGTCCGGGTGACGGTCATCGCCGACCCGCAGGGCGCGACGTTCATCGCGAGCCGGTTCGTCCCGGAGAACATGGACCTCGGCAGCTAGGCGGACGTGACCGTCGGGCCCGTCTGGGGCAGAGGTCGGCAAAGACCGATCCGCTCCCACGGCGGGCACTCGGCGGCGGGTTGGGCGTTGTGAGTTGCACTCCTGCCTGCGCGAGAAGCGAGCGTCACTCCTCCACCTCCGCAGGCGCTCGTAATGGACGACATGCGGGCGTCTCCTGCACATGGACGCCGCGCTGTCGCTTCGCCTCGCCGAAGCTAGGACGAGCCGCTTGGTTAGGCGACATTCGCCCGCGACCCGGGTGTAGGTTGCGGCGGTGGAGGTCGTTCGGGCGAAAGGGCTTGAGATCGCCTACGAGCGCGTCGGCGAGGGGCCACCGCTGGTGTTCGTGCACGGCGCTGCCTCGGACGCCCGCTTGTGGCGGCCGCAGCTCGCCGCACTGGCCGACGAGTTCACGGTCGTCGCCTGGGACGAGCCGGGCGCGGGGTCGCTCGCCGGCCTCCTGGATGGGGAGCATCACGCCCGCCCCCGGACCAATGCAGGCACATCAGTGCTTAAGCCCGAGACGCTCGCGATGGACACGAACAGAAGCCTGCGCCCAGGCTTCTCCTTCCGTCGAAACCGGCAGTGCCCGGGCGGCTCGACCCGCGGCTCTCCGCTCCACAGACAAGCAAGCACTGCTGCAGAGCGCCGTCCCGCACACCGATCGGCGGATTCTGGCGGTTGTCGCAACGCGGACGTCTCGCCAGCGGTTGGTCGACGAGACCGGTTCCAGGGTAGCTATGTGGCCTTGGGGTCGATACTGGGCATCGTGGCGGCTGATGAGGTG
>JBOGDS010000020.1:0-52247 GCA_050743075.1 Jiangellaceae bacterium
GGCAGCCGGCGGGCAGCGGCTGACCCGGTCATGGGATCGCGGCTGCTCGACCGGATGCCGCTGACGCTGCGGGCCACGGTCGAGGCGTTGCCGGCGGGAGTTCGCGGCGGGCGGATCGGTCTGGAGCGGGGGCAGGCGCTGGTCGTCGTGCTGGTCGTCCTGCTCGGCCTGGCACTCGCGGCCCTCCTGCTCGGGCTGGGCCGCCCGCGCGTCGTGCCGGTCGACCCGGCCCTCTCCGCGTCGGTCGTCGCCACCGGGAGCCCGGCCTCGGGGGTGGACCTCCTGACAGGCTCGGCATCCAGCGCGGCCGATCCAGCGGGGCATCCGTCCCCTACGGCCGAGCTGGTGGTTCATGTGGCCGGCAAGGTGCGAAGCCCGGGCGTGATCAGGCTGCCGCCGGGCTCTCGGGTCCTCGATGCGGTCGAGGCCGCCGGTGGTGCCGAGTCCGGTGTCGACCTGACCGGGCTGAACCTTGCCCGGCTCGTGGTCGACGGCGAGCAGGTGCTCGTCGGTGTGGCCTCGCCTCCGGGAGCTCCGGCGGCGCCGGGCGTCCCGGGTGCGGCCGGCGGACCGGCCCCAGTGGGCGGCATCGTCAACCTGAACACGGCGACGGCCGATCAGCTCGACACGCTGCCCGGCATCGGACCGGCGCTGGCCGGCAGGATCCTCGACTGGCGCGAGTTGCACGGCCGGTTCAGTTCGGTCGACGAGCTCCAGGAAGTGTCCGGCATCGGGCCGAAGACGTTCGAGCAGCTCGCCGACCTGGTCACCGTATGACGTGCGCCACATGACCGGCGCCGTCGGAACGAACGACCCCAGTGGTGCCGCCGGCGCCGATGATGGCGGGGGACTCGACCTGCGGCTGGTCCCCGCGGCGGCCGCGACCTGGGCGGGCGTCCTGGTAGGAACGGCGGCCTCCGCACCCGTCCTGGTGGCCGTGACAGCCACCGTGATGGCGACCGCGGCCGGCGCGCTCGCACTGACCGGGCCCGCTGTGACGCGGCACGCTCGCCTGGCGGTGTTGGTCGCTCTGGCCTGCCTGGTCGGCGGTGTCGTCGCCGGTGGCGCGCGAGCCGCATCGCTTCGGGCCGGACCGGTGGACGACCTGGCAGCGGATGGGGCCATGGTCAGCATGACGGGGACCCTCGTCACTGATCCGCAACGTCGCACGACCCACATCGGGCCGCGGAACTCCTCCTACGTCGTTGCCCGGCTGCGGGTCGAGACGGTGACCGGGCGTGGGACGAGTACCCGGGTCCGGACAGCCGTCCTGCTGATCGCCACCAACGAGAGCTGGGTCGACCTGCGGCCGGGCCAGCGCGTGTCCATCCGCGGCCGGCTGGCGCCGGCGGAGGAATCGGGAAACGTGGCCGCCATCATGCGGGTCCGTGATCCTCCCGGCGAAGCCGGGAGGCCGGGCCCGACCAGCCGGCTCACCGAGCCCCTGCGTGCTGGCCTGCGCGATGCCGTCTCCGGGCTCACCGCCGGACCCCGTGGCCTGGTGCCGGCTCTCGTGGTCGGCGACGAGAGCCTCATGGACGTCGCCGTTCAGGAGGACATGCAGACGGCCGGTCTGACGCACCTGACTGCCGTGTCGGGCACCAACGTGACCATCGTGCTGGTGGCGGTGCTCGGTGTTGCCCGGTGGGCCGGCCTTCGCAGCTACGGGCTGCCGGCACTCGGCGGCCTGGCAGTGGTCGGCTTCGTGCTGCTCGCGCGACCCGAGCCCAGTGTCATCCGGGCCGCCGCCATGGGCCTGGTGGCCTTGGTCGGCCTGACGGTGGCCGGCCGCCGCCGCGGTCTGCCGGCGCTGGCCACCGCGGTTGTGGTCCTGCTGCTCGTCGACCCATGGCTCGGCAGGAGTCCGGGATTTGCCTTGTCGGTCCTCGCGACCGGCGGGATCCTCCTGCTCGCCCCAGCGTGGCGGGACGCGATGCCGTGGTTGCCACGCCCGGTCGCCGAGGCGTTGGCGGTGCCGCTTGCGGCGCAGGTTGCCTGCGCGCCCGTGGTCGTCGCCGTCGCCGGGCAGGCAAGTCTCGTCTCGGTGCCGGCGAACATCCTCGTGGCGCCCGCGATAGCGCCGGCGACTGTGCTCGGCGCAGCGGCTGCTGTCGTCTCGCCGTTGTCGGAGACGATCGCGGCTGGGCTCGGCTGGCTCGCCGGGCTGCCGGCGACCTGGATCGTCCTCGTGGCGCGCCGCGGAGCCGAGCTGCCCGGTGCGGTCATGGTGTGGCCGGACGGTGCCGTCGGAGTCCTGGTCGCAGCCGCACTCTCACTGGGGGCCGTCGTCGTCCTGCCGACGATGCTTCGCCGGCCGCTCCTGTCGGGGGGAACGAGTGTCGTGCTCCTGCTCGCGCTGGTGCGGGCTCCGACGCCCGGCTGGCCGCCGCCGGAATGGCTGCTCGTTGCCTGCGACGTCGGCCAGGGCGACGCTCTGGTCCTGAACGCAGGCGCCGACGCCGCCGTCGTCGTCGACACCGGACCGGATCCCCGGCCGGTCCACCGCTGCCTCGACTCGCTCGGGGTCGAGCAGGTGCCGCTGCTCGTTCTCACCCACTACCACGCTGATCACGTCGAGGGCCTAGCTGGGGTCTTGGACGGACGGCGCGTGGATCGGGTGCTGGTGTCCCCCCTCGCCGACCCCGACGAGCAGGCGGATCTCGTGCGCGGTTGGCTCGACGACGCCGGCGTACCCGTCGCAGTCGCTCAGGTTGGCGACGACTTCGCCGTCGGCGACTCCGTCCGGCTCCGGGTCCTCTGGCCACGGCGGATCATCACCGACGGCTCTGCGGCGAACAACGCGAGCGTCGTCCTGGACGTCGTGGCTGGAGGCGCCCGCATCCTGCTGACCGGAGACATCGAGCCCGAAGCGCAGCGGGCCCTGGTGCGACACGAGCCGAGGCTGGAGGCCGACGTCCTCAAGGTGCCGCACCATACGCTACGCTACGGACGTATGAGTGACAAGCCGTTCCGAGCGGCGATCTACGCGAGGATCTCTGACGACCGGGAGGCCGACGAGCTCGGCGTGCAGCGTCAGCTCAAGGCCGGCAGGGAGCTGGTCGAGCAGCGCGGCGGGACCATCGTCCTCGAGCGCGACGACAACGACATGACCGCGCTGACCGGTCAGCGTCGACCCGGCTACGACGACGTCATGGCCGCTGCTGCGGCCGGGGACATCACGCATATCGTCGTGTTCCACACGTCGCGGTGGTGGCGAAACCGCCGCGAACGCGCCGAAGGGATCGAGGCGCTGCGCCAGGCGGGCGTGTCGGTCGCCGCGGTCAAGGGCCCGGACCTGGACATGAGCAGCGCGTACGGTCGCGGCATGGCCGGGATGCTCGGCGAGTTCGACACGATGGAGTCCGAGGTCAAGTCCGAACGGATCAAACTCAAGGTCGCCGAGCTGGTCGACGCGGGGAAGATCGGCAACGGCGGCCCGCGGCCGTACGGCTTCCGGCGCATTTACGTGGGCGAGGGCCCACGACGAAAGATCGTCCGCGACGAGGTCGAGCCGGCCGAGGCTGCCATCGTGGCCGAGATGGCCGCGCGGCTGCTCGCCGGGGAGTCGCTGCGCTCACTGGTCGGTGACCTCAACGACCGGGGTGAGCCGACGTCGACCGGCCGACTGTGGACCATGCAGGCGCTGCGCCTGCTGCTGCGCTCGGGTCGGATCGCTGGACTGCGCGAGCACCACGGCGTGGTGAGGGGCCCAGCTGTATGGCCGGCGATCGTCGACCGGGAGACCCACGAGCAACTCCGGGCGAAGCTCGACAGTCGGCAACGTCCGCCCGGGGCCCGCGTCCGGACCCACTACCTGACCGGGTTCGTGTTCTGCTCCGACTGCGCCAAGCGTGGCGTCGCCATGAAGGTCAGCCGTCACCACGGCAAGCTCAAGTACCGGTGCCCGCCCCGGCAGGAGGGCGGCTGCAACGGCCGGGTGATCGTGCTCGCAGACCTGCAGAACATGGTCGACCTGTACATGGTCGGCAAGCTCTCGGGCCCGGACACGCTGCGCGAGCTGGCCGAGCGAGATGCCGATCGCGACGATCAGTCGGCCGAGATGGTTGCTGCGATCGAGGTCGACGGGCGGCGACTGACCCGGCTGCAGGCGGAGCTGGTCGACGGCGCCGTCGACGAGGTCCCCGAGATCGCGGCGTCTGTGCGGACCATCCGGCGCCGGATCGCTGAGACGCGGGAACGGCTCGCGCAGGCGTCGCAGACCCCGGAGGTTACCCGGCTCGACCTACCCGACCTGGCCCGCCGCTGGAGGAGCCTGCACATTGACCAGAAGCGGACCCTACTCGGGCTGTTCGTCGACCGGATCGCGATCGGGCCGGCGCGGCGCGGCTTGGCCAAGTTCGACCCGGGGCGCGTCCGCATAGAGGAGCGGCAGCCGTGACCCGGGTCACGTTCACATGCACGGCCCGCGGCACCCACCAGCCGAGGCTCCTCGGTGAGGCGCAAGTCACCGACGACGGCGTCGTCACCTTCGAGTCGCGCGGGCCGTCGGACGTTCGCGACGGCCGAGGCCGACCCCGCCGCTCCAACATGTTCGCCAGGGTCGACGCCGAGACGGGCCAGGCCTACTCCGTGTACCGGATGCTCTGCTCGAGCTGTCCCACGCATGTCGAGTGGCAGCTCGAGCGCGCCGAGGCGATAGCACGTAGAGCCGCGGAGGACGCGCGCCTCGCGGGTCGGCGGGTCGCGCCGTTCGACGTCGCCAACATGTCCTAGACTTCCAAGGAGTCGGGCGGGAGCGGCTTCACACTCTCCCGGGTCCGCGTCCCTTCACGGGGGCGGCAGCTTCCGCATGTCCGGGAGACGCCCCCATGGGAGTGACTGTCCAGCGCGCCAGGCTCGCCGCGCGCATCAAGCACCAGCACGACCCCGACTCCATCGACGAGGCCCGCCGGGACCTCAAGGCCGCCATGCTCGCCGATGACCTCCGCCGGGTCGTCGACGAGATCCCCCACGACCCGGCGACGCTCGATCGTGTCGCCGCCATGCTGGCCGCCTCGCCGCCGATCACGACCTCGCAGCGTGAGGCCGCCGTGCGGCTGCTCGCCCGCCGCACTCCCGACGACCGGGAGGCGGCCTAGCCATGGCTACAAGGGTCGGCCCCGAGGTCGTCACTCCTCGGGGCCAGAAGACGAGGCCGGGGCGGGCGCTACGTCGTGTCTCGAGTGTAGACCGAGCCACCGACGAGACGCCCGATCGGCGCGCGTGCCCGTTCCTGCCCGGGTTCTGGTGCGCCGGCCACCTGCCGCCCGGGCTGGCCCGGGTCCCGGCCTGCTGTCGGCACTTCCACGCCGGGGTGGCGCCGTGAGCCGCCGGCCGAAGGTCAAGGAGTGCGCGGACTTGGCCTGCCCGGCCACGTTCACCGGGCGCGGCCTGTACTGCGAATGGCACCGTGCCGGCCGGGACAGGCCGGGATCGAAGTTCCGCAAGGAGCGCAAGGCCGAGGCTCAGCGAGCCCGACGTCGCACGGTGTGGGACCTGCAGTACGTGAAGTCACCACTGCACCTGGACCGGACTACTGGGGTGAAGTCACCACTGCACATAACCGCAGGTCAGCGGCTTACCAAAGTGGGACATTTCGGGCTGAGCCCTACCCCGATTGACGTCACCGGGACACCGGGCATGACAGTCACCCTTGCAATCGAGCTGTTCATGGCCGCGTGGGCCAAGTGCGTCGGGGGTGGCCGCCGTGGCTGACCTCACCCGGGCCGAGTTCGTGGCCCGACTGCTCGACCTGGGCCGCCGGCACGGCGAGATCCCGATCTACGGGTCGCCCGAGTGGGAGGGCCTCGACGACTTCGACCCGAGACGGATCGCCTCCGTGGTCCGTGCCGCCGAAGCCTGGCGCCTCGACGGCACCGACGAGACGATCCGGGCCCGACTGCTCGACGAGCTCGAGGTGGCCGACCTGCTCGCACGGTGGCGGGTCCGCATGGCCGGTCACGACGTGCGCGGCACAACGGACTGGATGCGGGTCTACGACGTCGTGATGGCGCGGCGGGAGGTGGCCGCGTGATGGGCGACGAGTACGGGGGGAACAGCCTCGACCTCGGCGGGTACGACCCGGTCGGGGCGACGTGGGCGCCGGTCGACCTCGGCCCCTGGCTACGCGGCGAGCACGTCACCCCACAGCCCACCATCGGCGTGGCCCGCACCGACGGGCTCCGCCTGCTGTACCCGGGCAAGGAACACGCCGTCATCGGGGAGATGGAGTCAGGCAAATCGTGGCTCGCGCTGGCGTGCGTGAAAGCCGAGATCGTCGCCGGTAACCGCGTGGTCTACGTCCATTTCGAGGAGGCCGACCCCGGCGACACCATCGAACGGCTCCGCGCCCTCGACGTCCGCGACGACGAGATCGCGGCCCGGTTCACCTTCGTCGGCCCGAACGAGCCGGTCGACCCGTGGGCGCTGGCAGCGCTGCTCGACCCGCCGCCGTCGCTGGTTGTCCTCGACGGCATCAACGAGGCCATGAGCCTGCACCGGTACAACCCGCGCGAGGAGGACGGGGTGGCGCTGTTCCGGGCTCGGTTAGTGAAACCCTGCACCGCCGTCGGGGCGGCCGTGCTGTCCGCCGACCACGTCGTCAAGGACCGGGAACGGCGCGACCGCACCCCCATCGGGTCGGTGCACAAGGGCAACGGGCTCACCGGGTCCCTGCTCTACCTGGACAACGTTGCCCCGTTCGGCCGCGGCGAGCGTGGCTGCTCACACGTCTACGTGACCAAGGACCGGCCCGGGTACCTGCGCCGCCACGGCCGACCCGGGCGGACACCAGGACGGACCTACATGGGCTCGCTGATCGTCGACGACACCAGGACACTGGTGCCGACACTCGACCTCGCGTTCATCGAGCCGCCGGACGAACCGCAACGGGAAGCGGCCGTCAGCCGCGACCAGGCCGACGACGAGACGGTGCTCACGGTCGTCGTCGAGGTCGCAGCCGCCGGAGTGCAGCCCTCGCAGCGCACCGTCGAGGCCAAGACGTCCGGCATGAGCTGCGCGCGGATACGCAACGCGCTCACGCGGCTCGTGCTCGACAAGCGGCTGACCGAACGTGAAGGACCCCGACGGTCCCGGCTGTTCACAATCCCGACTGCGTCCACTGCGTCCGGGTCCGACCATGCGCCGTGACCGCCGAGTGCTCTGCGTCGAGTGCGTCCCTATAGGACGGGACGCACAGACGCAGTCGCACGAGTGCGTCTCAGACGCAGTGGGACGCAGTCAGACGCAGTCGAACGGAGCGACCGCATGACCGCCTGGATTCGGGGCCTGTTACAGAAGTCCGTCGAACTCGAACTGCTGCTCGCAGGCGATGAGTGGCGGCGCGTCGGTCCCGGCTACACCGATGTCAACGCGTTTCTACGTTCGATCGACCTCTCTCCGTTCAACCTGGGTGAGAACCGGCCGCGGCTGCATCGGCGGATCAAGGAGCTGCAGCCGAAGGCGTCGACCCGCGCGATCGGCCAAGCCACCGGCACGCCAGAGACCACGACCCGGCGGGATCTGACTGCGCCAAATGGCGCACCTGAGCCGACATCTGGTGCCTCTGACCAGGGTAAACACAACGAGCCTGCGCCAAATGGCGCACCTGAGTTGGGTGGTCGGCAGGCGGCGAAGTTGGCTAGGCGGCAGGGGACGCAGCCGAAGGCATCCACCCGCGCGATCGGCCAGGCCACCGGCACATCCAAGAGCACAGTCGACCGAGATCTTGTCCCAGATGGGACACCTGAGCCGACATCCGGTGCCTCTGACCAGCACGGACAGGATGAGCCCGTCCGGAACCGGACACCTGAGCCGACATCCGGTGCCTCTGACCAGCACGAACAGGATGAGCCCGTACGGAACCGTACGCCTGAGCCGAAATCTCATGCCGCTGACCAGCACGAACAGGATGGGACCGTACGGAACCGTACGCCTTCGTCGGACAAAAACGTAGGCCGAAGTCGAACGCGCGAAAACCGTGGATGGCCAGTCGCCGCAATCTCTCCCTCCGGAGGGGGGGGCACCCCTGCGTAGCGCTACAGGAAATCGCCGTGGAGAGAAATGTGACGGCTGGCCAGTCTCGTGATCTTCGCCCTCTAAAGATCGACTTCGATTCGCGCCTCTGACCTGCGTTGATACGACGCCTTGGCAGCGTCGATCACCTTAGTTCGGAAGTCCGTATCACGATGATAGCGCTCGATGATCAATCGCTTGTTGCGAAGGTACCCACACTCACCACTGCAAGTCACGTGCCAGAATCGAGACACCGTGAGCATCTTCGCGAAGCCGGCCGGGCAGTGGTCCGATCGCGAGCTGGCGATCGGTTTGGCCGAGGTGGCGCGCTCGATTCAGGAGCAGAGCGACCTGGGTCACCGCCAGTTCGTGGACGACCTGCACGCCATCGCGCGCGGGTTGGCCGATGAGCGGGACAGGCGGCGGGTGGCGCGTTCGCGGGAGGTCGTTGGATCGTGGGTGGACATCAGCGATCTGCTACGGCTGGAGGAGGCCGACGAGTGGCCGTGGCCCTCAACCTGAGGTTGAGGGTGGGGTACGCTTGTGCCAGTACGAGGGCTTGAGGCGACAGCGCGACACGCGTCGCGGATGGCCAGCGACGACCTGACAGATCCGGTCACTAGGCGCTAGCGAGAGGCGCGGCGCCCGCCGCCGACGGGTGGCGAGACCGGACGGGACGTCCCATCGCAGGAGCGCGCCTACGGGCGCGCCGACTCTGGGACTCCCCTTGGCTATCATCGACTCCCTCCGTACCTCTCGCGCCGAAGTGTGGAACCGCGCCAATGCGTTGGCCCAGCGGGCAGCCACCGAGAACCGTGCCTTCACCGAAGACGAGCAGGCCGAGTGGGACCCGCTCAACGCGACGCTGGCGGCGTACGACAAGCGGATCGCCGATGTGGTCGCCGCCGAGCAGCGTGACGCGGACGCGGCAGCCGCATTCGCCGAGCTGGAGGGGCGGCCGGTCACGGGCCCCGCGTCCGGCCGGCTGTCCACCGCGGACGCCGAGGTGGACCGTGCGTTCCGGGCGGCGATCACGGCGAAGAACCCGGCGCCGATCGAGATCGAGCCGACCCGGCGCGGCTACTCGTGGCCGGGCGTGGAGCAGCGTGACCTGCTCAAGACCACGGCGACGCAGGCGCTGCCCGTCAGCGTGTACGACCGGATCTTCTCCCACCTGGTGGAGTCCTCCGCTGTGATGCGGGCCGGTGCGACGGTCGTCAACACCGACACCGGGGAGAACCTGCAAGTGCCCAAGAGCACGGCGTTCTCAACCGCCTTGCTCACCGCCGAGGGCACCCCGATCAGCGAGTCGGACCCGACGCTGGCGGTGGTCACGCTGGGCGCGTACAAGTACGCCGCGTTCTTCCAGGTCAGCTCGGAGCTGGCCACGGACGGGCACGCGGACCTGCTCGGCTTCCTGGCCCGGCAGTCCGCGGAGGCGCTGGCGCAGACCTTCGGGGCGCACCTGATGACCGGCACCGGCACGGGTCAGCCAACCGGGGCGTTGACGACGGCCACCGCGGGCGTGACCGGGCCCACGGGCACCGCGACCACGTTCGGCGTGCAGGCCACCGCCGGCATGGGAACCGACCTGCTCAACTCCCTGTACGGCAGCCTGGCCGAGCCGTACACGCTGTCCCCGGCGACCGCGTTCCTGCTCCGCAACGCCACCCGGACCGCGATCGCGAACCTGAAGACGTCGGCCGGCGAGCCGGTCGGCACCGCCTACCTCAACGGGTCGCGGGCGCCGTTCCTGGTCGACCCCTTCGTCAGTGCGATGGGCGCCAACGCCGAGTCTGTCGTGTTCGGTGACTGGTCCCGGTACGTGGTCCGCATCGCCGGCGGCTTCCGCTTTGAGCGCTCGGACGACTTCGCGTTCTCCTCGGATCTGGTGAGCTTCCGCGCGCTCATCCGGTTGGATGGTGCGGTGGTCGACGCCAACGCGCTGAAGACGTTCACCCATTCGGCGACGTGATCGGAGGTCTTGCCATGAACGGACCCGAGGTCACCGGCGCCGGCGAGGGCGCACCGGTCGACCAGGCGACGGTCAGGCCGTGGGACCCGGCGCTGGTGAACTGGGAGGCGTGCTGCGCGGACTGGCGCGAGCTGGCCGACGAGTGCGAGACCACGGCGGCGCAGATCGTGGCCGAGGCGCGGGCCGAGGGCCGGCAGTTGCGGCTGCGCGACCAGGAGCAGCGTGCCGCGTTGCAGGCCGCGGCCGACGTCTGCGAGCGGCTGCTCGGCTATGCCGAAACCTGGCTGAGCGCGCACCCGCGCTGACGGGAGGGGGTCACGGTGAGAGAGCTCGAGCGCCGGTTCACTCCCGGGCTGGTGCAGGTACGGGCCCGGGACGACCGGCAACGCATCGGCGGGTATGCGGCCGTGTTCGGCCGCTACTCCGGCAATCTGGGCGGTTTCGTGGAGCGGGTCGACCCGGTGGCGTTCAACCGGTCGGCCGCCGACGGCTGGCCCGACGTGCTGGCCCGGTACAACCACGACGACAGCATGCTGCTGGGGACGACCGGGGGCGGCACGTTGTCGCTGACGGTGGACGGGACGGGGCTGGCTTACGAGGTCGACCCTCCCGCGGCCCGTGCGGACATCCTGGAGCTGGTCGAGCGGGGCGACGTCCGCAAGTCCAGCTTCGCGTTCCGGGTGCCGCCGCAGGGCGACGACTGGTCGATGACCGACCAGGGTTTCCCACTGCGAACCCTGCTGTCGGTGCAGCTCGTGGACGTGGCCCCGGTGACCTCGCCCGCGTACCCGGACTCGACGGCGGGGCTGCGGTCGCTGGCCGAGCACAAGCACGTTCCGCTGGCCGAGGTCCGGTCGCTGGCCGAGGGCGGGGAGCTGCGGCGACTGTTCGCCCGCACCGACACCGCCGGGCCGGTGTCGACGCTGTTCGGGCCGGCCGCCGTCGCCGCGCTGGCGGCCCGCCGCGAGGACCCCTACGCATAGCTCGCCCCGGCCAGCGCACCAGGACCCACCGGAGACGCGGCGACGCCCCGGCCGGGGTGACCGGGGCGCGCCTGTGGTGCGTGTCAGCCGGCGGCGAGGACGGCCGCCGTGAGGGCACCGTCCGCGAATGCGGCGTACACGGCGGTCGTGGTCGGGGAGGCGTGCCCGAGGAGTTGCTGCACGGCCCGCAGGTCGCGGGTGCCGATGTACGCGCGGCTGGCGAAGCGGTGCCTGAGCTGGTGCGGCGTGGTGCCCGGGCCGAGCGCTCGGGACAGCACGGCCGACACGTGCCCGGGGTGCATGCCGGCCCCGGTCCGGCCGGGGAACACCCACACAGCGCCGTCGCCGTCGTCGTAGAACCCGGTGCCGCGGCACCCGGCGCCACGACGGGCGTGCTCGGCGTCGAGGTGCTCGGCCAGGACGGGGTGTAGTGGCACCCGGCGGACCCGGTCGCCCTTGCCGCGCACGATCACCGCGGCCCCGTCGCGGTCGTCCCAGCGCAGCCGCCCGATCTCCGACACGCGCAGCCCGGCCAGCCCGGCGAGCAGGATCATCAGAGTGACCTTGTCGTCGGCGTTACCGAGCGCCTGGGCGACCGCGAGGTCACCGGCCGGACGGGGCAGCCCAGCCGGCGCCCGCACCGTGCGCAGCACCCGGCTCGGGTCCCGCGCGGTACGGTCGGTGTCCACGGCCCAGCCGTAGAAGCCGCGCAGCGCCGCGCGGGTCGACTTGCGGGTCTCCCGCGACCACTCGTGGCCGGCCATCCACGCGACCAGATCGTCACCGGAGAGGTCCCACGGCGACCGGTCGCCGAACGCCGCGGCCAGGGTCCGAAGCTGCCAACGCCGCTGGTACAGCGTCAGTCCGGAGAATCCGGCCGCGACCATCGACCGGCGCCAGGCGTCAATCGCCGCGTCCCACTCGCCGAGCGCGAGATCCCACGTCTCAGATTCGGCACACGCGTGCCGAATCTCGCTGCTCACGGCCCGACCACCCGCATGCCGGCCCGCCGCTGCTCCGGGCTCCGGCCGGCCAGGTCGGCGTCGCGGGCGGCAATCTCGTAGGCGATCACCTGACGCAGCCCGGCGCCCAACTCGACGTCGGACGCGCCGGGCGCCACCGACAGCCGGTGCTCCCGGCCGGCAGGCCCGGTGAACACCACATGCCCCACCGGGGCGGGCCACGGTGCGCCGTCGTCGTCGAGCAGGCGCACCGACACCGCGATCGTGTTGTCGGCGCCGGTCACGGCGTGCGCCCTTCGCGCCAGCCGCGCTCGTAAGCATCGGCAGTGGCCCTCGCCACCCGCTTGTGCACTAACTCGCTGAGCACGGTCAGCACGTCGCCGCTCAGGTCGTGGGCGATGGTCACGGCCAGGCCGTAGTCGACCTCGCCGATCGGGTCGAGCGCGGCCAAGAACACGTCGCGCGGGTCGGGCTTGTTGTGCATGCTTGTTGTCACGGTCGCCTCCTATGCAGGCGGTCGAGGGACCGCTGTGGAGGTGAAGCTCCCGGCGGTCCCGCTGTCTGACACCCCCGAGCGAAGGTGCCGCACCACGGCTCCGGGCATCAGGACCCGCGGTTGCTCGCCGGCCTGGGTGCGGACGTGGCACTGGTCACGGTCGGTGCGGAGAACACGTACGGCCACCCGGCCGCCGAGACGATCGAGCTGCTCGAGAGGTCCGGCATGCTCGTCCGGCGCACTGACGTGCACGGATCGTTGGCGGTCGTGCGCATGGACGACGGCAGCCTCGGTGTCGTGACCGGTGGCACCCGGGTGTCTCCACCATGACGGCGCGGTCCGCCGTGTCGGCCCGGCGTGCCATTCTGGGTCTCGATGCCTGCACCGCCTGCCCTGGACGCCCCGGTGACCCTCGTCGTCGGTCCGGAGAGCTTCCTGGCCGAGCGCACGGTGGCGGCCGTCGTACGCACGGCCCTGGTTATGGACGCCGAAGCCGACGTCTCGTACGTCGCGGGAGGAGAGCTGAGCGCGGCCGCACTGGCCGAGCACGTCAGCCCGTCGCTGTTCGCGAGCCGGCGTGTCCTCGTCGTGCGAGATGTGCAGGACGTCTCCGATGCCGCCGCCGAGTCCCTCCTGGCGTACTCGCGATCGCCGGCTCCGGACGTGCACCTGGTCCTGGTTCATCCGGGCGGGCCCAAGGCCAAGCGGCTCCTCGACGGCCTGCGGTCGGCCGGCGTCCGTCAGGTCGCCTCCGAGCGGCTCACCCGCCCGGACGACCAGGTTGCCTTCGTCAGGGCTGAGGTCGCCGCTGGCGGTGGTCGGGTCGACGAGGCCGCGGCCCGGCAGCTGGTCGAAGCCGTGGGCGGCGATCTACGCGGCCTGTCGTCCGCGGCCGCCCAGCTGGCTGCCGACGCGGAGGACGGCCTGGTCGACGGTGGCGTCGTGGCGACCTACTTCGAGGGCCGGTCCGAGGTCAAGGGGTGGGTGGTGGCCGACCGCGCGGTCGAGGGCCGCACCGTCGACGCTCTCGAGCAGCTCCGCTGGGCGCTGGAGACCGGCACCGACCCGGTGCTGGTCACCGCGGCGATGGCCACGGCGGTGCGCTCGTTGGCCAGGCTCGCCGGCGCCCCGCGAGGCGTGCGTGATGCCGATCTGGCGCGGGACTTGGGAGTGCCGCCCTGGAAGATCCGCATCCTGCGCGGCCAGCTGCGCGGGTGGACCCCGGGAGGCCTGGTCCGTGCGCTGCGGGCGGTGGCGGCCGCCGACCTTCAGGTCAAGGGCGGCGGCAACGACCCGACGCTGGCTTTGACGACCGCCGTCATCGAGATCGGGGCGGCCCGCACCGCCTGAAGCGCATCGACGCGCCAGTCCCGGCGTGGGGTGGCGCCTCGACCGGTGAGCTTCGCGTCAGAGTGCGGCGGCGCGCTTGGCGATGGCCGACTTGCGGTTGGCGGCCTGGTTCTTGTGGATGACTCCCTTGGAGGCGGCCTTGTCGAGCTTGCGGCCGGCGTCGCGGGCCAGCGTGGTGGCCTGCTCGGCATCGCCGGTCTCGGCCGCTGCGTTGAACTTGCGCACTGCCGTCTTCAGCGAGGACTTGACCGACTTGTTGCGCAGTCGGGCCTTCTCGTTGGTGAGGTTGCGCTTCTTCTGGGACTTGATGTTGGCCACTCGCGTGTGCCTCGTCTGTACGTCGTGGGATCGGTCATGTCGTGGGGAACTGCGGTACGCCCGACGATCCGCGGCGAAGGGGCGCGCGCGGCTTCACAGGGTACCAGCGGGCTCGGGGGCCGACCAAACCGTTGTCAGGGCGTGTTCGCCCTCGGGGATGTCGGTGATCACCCGACCAGGCGGCGCGCCTGTCGTGCCGCGTCCCGGGCGATGTCGGCGGCGTCGGCGGTCGTCAGGTGACCGTGCTCCACGACCGTCCGTCCGTTCACCAGCAGCAGGCCAAGAGGCGGGAGCGCGCCCAAGACCAGCGCGGCGACCTTGTCACCGATCGACGAGTGCTCGGCGCCGTCGACGCGCCACAGCGCCAGGTCGGCGAGCTTGCCCACCTCGACCGAGCCGATGTCGTCAGCGCGACCGAGCAGGCGAGCACCATCCATCGTGGCCAGCCGCATGGCCTGTCGGACGGTCAGCGCGTCAGGCCCCTTCCGCGCCCGGGCGAAGAGCAGGGCGGCGCGCATCTCGGCACCGAGCGACCCGTTCTCGTTCGACGCTGTCCCGTCGACCCCGAGCCCGACCGGTACCCCGGCGGCGAGCATCTCGGGGAGGCGGGCGATCCCGGTGCCCAGCCGGGCGTTGGACGACGGGCAATGCGCCACGCCGGTCCCCGTCGAGGCGAACTTCACGATGTCGTCGTCGTCGAGATGGACGCCGTGGGCCATCCACACGTCGTCGCCGAGCCAGCCGACACTGCCCAGATAGTCGGTCGGTCCCATCCCGAACTGGTCGCGGCAGTGCCGCTCCTCGTCGAGAGTCTCGGCACCGTGGGTGTGCAGCCGCACGCCGAGGCTGCGGCCCAGGGCGGCCGCCTCCCGAAGCAGGTCCGTGGACACCGAGAACGGGGAGCAGGGTGCTACGCCGACGCGGAGCATCGAGTCCGGCGCGGGGTCGTGATGTGTCTCGACGGCCTGCTGGGTGGCCTCGAGGATGGCCGGGATGGCCTCGACGACGAAGTCCGGTGGCAACCCGCCCTCGGACTCGCCGCGGTCCATGGAGCCACGGGTCGGGTGGAAGCGCAGGCCGAGCTCGCGAGCCGCCCTGATCTCGGCGCCGAGCAGGTCCCCGCCGGCACGCGGGAAGATGTAGTGGTGGTCCATGGCGGTGGTACAGCCGGACAACAGGAGCGAGCTGATCGAGCCGCGGGCCGCCGCATAGACGACGTCCTCGTCGATGCTCGACCAGATCGGGTAGAGCCCGACCAGCCATTCGAACAACGTCGCGTCCGGGAAGAGCCCGCGGGTCACCCACTGGTAGAAGTGGTGGTGCGTGTTGACCAGGCCCGGCGTCAGCAGGTGGCCGGTGGCGTCGAAGCGCCGGGCGGGGATGTCGTCGGGAAACCTCGGCGCGGCGCCCGCCCCGACGGCGACGATCCGGCGGTCCTCGACGACGACGTGTCCGGACGGAAGCTCGCTGTCGACCTCGTCGACGGTCGCGATCGTGGCGTTCTCGATCACGACCCGCTCCATCATGGCGACACTGTGCCACCACTGTGACGCGGCGGCCGGGAGTCGCGGTCCGGCCGGGCGCCGTCGCTAGGGTGAAACCGCATCCGAACGCCTGCGGAGGGATCGATGGGAGCTGTCGAGCGACCCGACGGTTTCAACGCGTTGCCCGACGACGCGGCCGAAGCTGCCCTGCAGGCCTGCTGCTCGTCGCGAGCATGGGTACGCGACGTCCTCGCCGGGCGGCCGTACGGCAGCGCCGATGCGCTGTTCGCGGCGGCCGACGCGGCGCTGGCGGGCATGGACGAACGCGACGTCGACGATGCCCTCGCCGGGCACCCGAGGATCGGCGACGAACCCGACAGCGCATCGTCGCGGCGCGAGCAGTCCGGCCTGGTAGGAGTGGATCAGGACACGCTCGGGCGGCTGGCCGAAGCCAACCGAAGGTACGAGGAGCGGTTCGGGCACGTCTACCTCGTCTGTGCCACGGGCAGGACGGCGGCCGAGATGCTGGCCATCGCCCGCGATCGACTCGGCAACGATCCCGTGACGGAGCGCCGGGTCACCCGTACCGAGCTCGAGAAGATCAACCGGATCCGGCTGGAAAGTCTGCTCGGCTCGTGAGCACCCTCACGACGCACGTGCTGGACATCGCCCGTGGGCACCCTGCCGTCGGCGTCGCCGTGCGCCTGGAGCGCGTGGGAGGCGACGGCACGACACATCTGGCGGAGGCCGCCACGGACCGTGACGGCCGGGTCCGCGACCTGGGTTCCGGCGACCTGCCGACGGGCCGGTACCGGATAGTCTTCGGTACCGGCGACTACTTCGCCGGGCTCGGGGACGACGTGTTCTACCCGACCGTCGCCGTCGAGTTCAGCCTGACCGACCCGGTCGCCCACTACCACGTGCCGCTGCTGGTGAGCCCGTTCGGCTACTCCACGTACAGAGGCAGCTAGCCATGGACATCGTGCTGGGGCCAAACCGCTACGGCAAAGCCGAGAACCGCCTGGTCCGGATCTACCGCGACACCGATCGGCACGAGATCCGCGACGTCAACGTCTCGACGTCGCTCTGGGGTGACTTCGCCGCGGGTCACGTCGACGGCGACCAGGCGAACGTGCTGCCCACCGACACGCAGAGGAACACCGTCTTCGCCTACGCCAAGGAGCACGGCGTCGGCGAGATCGAGGACTACGCCCTGACGCTCGGCAGGCACTTCGTGGACGATGTGGCGTCGGTCCATGGGGCGCGGATCGACATCGAGGAGTACGGCTGGGAGCGGATCGAGGTCGACGGACCGGGTCACGACCACGCCTTCATGCGCGCGGGGCCGGAGGTCCGGACGACGAGCGTGACCGTCGCCGGGCCGCAGGCCTGGGTGGTGTCCGGTCTGTCCGACCTGACGGTGCTCAAGTCGACCGGCTCGGAGTTCCGCGGCTACCTGACCGACCGGTACACCACGCTGCCGGAGACGGCCGACCGGATCATGGCGACATCAGTGACGGCCCGTTGGCGGTACTCGACACTGGACGTGGACTGGGCGGCCACCTTCGCATCGGTGCGCTCCGTCCTGCTCGCACGGTTCGCCACGACGTACAGCAAAGCGCTGCAGCACACGCTCTGGGAGATGGGACGCGGCGCCCTGGAGTCGCATCCCGACATCGCCGAGATCAGACTGTCGGCGCCGAACAAGCACCACGTCGCGGTCGACCTGTCGCCATTCGGTCTGGAGAATCCGAACGAGGTCTTCCACGCGACCGACCGCCCGTACGGCCTGATCCAGGTATCTGCGCTGCGTGACGACGCGCCTTCGGCCGCACCGGCCTGGGAAGAGTGAGCAGACCAGGGGTCGAGGCAGCCTCACGGAAGCGAGCGCAGGGCGAGGAACAGGTCGACGCGGTCCTCGGTCCGAGCGAGGTCGCGGTTGGTGAGTTGCTCGATCCGCCCGATCCGGTACCGCACGGTGTTGACGTGGACGTGCAGCGCGGTCGCGCACCGGCTCCAGGAGCCGTCGGCGTCGAGGAAGGCCCGCAGGGTAGGGACGAGCTCGCTGGCGTGGCGGGCGTCGTGGTCGAGCACTGTTCTCAGCAGCCGGTCGGCGAACGTGCGCCGGACATCGTCGGGCACCGCGGCAAGGAGGAGCACGTGCGAGGTCACATCGTCGGCCGTCATCACCGTGACCGCGCCGCCGCGGAGGGACGCGGCACGCCACGCATGGCGAGCACCGTCGAGCGCTCCGGCCAGGGCGTCGGGTGGGACGACGGCGGAGAGGCCTACAACGAGGCGACTGCCGCGCCCCAGTCCTGGCTCGACGCGGGCCAGCACCGTGCGCAGCTGCGCACCGTCGCCGGACCCGGGAGGCGCCGTGATCATGCTGACGACCTGCGCGTCGGCGACACCGGTGACTGGACGATCGGTCAGGTGAAGAGCAGCGTCGTGCAGGAGAACACGAGCCATCCCGGTCAGGTCGGCGCGGTCCGCGAACGCCGCGACGGCGACCAGGAACGGGCCGGCCGGATCGACACCGAGATCTCGCAGCCGGGCCGCCATCTCGGCTCGGGCTACCTGGCCGGCGGCGACCAGCGCAACGATCTCGTCGGCGATACGACGCTCGACCCGGCCGCCGTCGTCCAGGCGGCTTCGCTCGAGCGCGACCGCCGAGGCCAGCTCGTCGATGGTCGAACGGACCGCGTCGCCCCATCCGGTGTGGTCGCCAGGCACGGTGAGGAACCAGCCGGTCGCCCGTGCAGTCAACCCGGAGTCGACCGGGACGATGGTGTACGTCTCCTCGACACCGGAGACGGCCGCCGGCAACCGGTCTGCTCGCAGGTACGCCGCGACGATGAGGTCGACCCGGTCGGCCGGAACGGGTGGGTCGAGGGCCGCAACCTCGCGGCCGGTCGCCGTCAACACCCTGCACCGCACGCCGAGTTCGTCGGCGACGAGGTGGAGCAGCGCACCGAAGCCCCGGCCTTCGGCCACGGCCGAGACGAGGCGACGTTGCCGGTCGAATGCGGTGGCGATCTGCCGTTCCCGTTCGGCCTCCCGTGCCTGGGCGACCCGGTCGCTCACCTGGGTGAAGGCGACCTCGACCGGTACCTGGACGAGCGCGATCCGGTGCCGACGGCAGGCCTCGACGAGATCGCGGGGCACTGACCCGAGCGCAGCCTCGCCGGCCCCGAGGGCCACGACGTCGTACTCGGCCAGCGCCTGTACGAAGGTCTCGCTGTCAGCCGCAGTGCGGCGCCACATCAGGCCCGTGAGCACGAGGGCACCGGGCCGTAGGTACCGCCGCGGATCGAGCAGGTCGATCGTCGTCACCGAGAGCAGCGGCCGTTCCAGGGCG
The DNA here is from genome assembly GCA_050743075.1 of Jiangellaceae bacterium. GTDB lineage: Bacteria > Actinomycetota > Actinomycetes > Jiangellales > Jiangellaceae > JBOGDS01. The sequence continues at coordinate 18,943 of JBOGDS010000020.1, forward strand.
TCCTCGCCGTAGAGCAGGTGGAGCCGCAGGCCGGGATCGGACAGGAGCTCCCGCAGCAGCATTGGAGGATCCTACAAGCGCGGCCGGTCGACCAGGCCGTCTTTCGTGCTACCGGTGATTGTGCGGCACCCGACCCGGGCGGTCTACTGCATCCGATCGAGGGGAGTGCGGGCGTGGAGTTCCTGCAACCGCTGACCTGGGCCGACGCCCTGGCGGCGAAGGCAGGACGGCCTGACGCGGTGCCGCTCGCGGGCGGCACCGACGTCATGGTCGAGGTGAACTTCGACCGGTCACGGCCGAAGGCGCTGCTCGATCTGACCCGGGTGTACGAGCTGGCCGAGTGGGGTCACGAGGGGGACCACATCCGGCTCGGCGCGGGGGTGCCGTACACCCGGGTCATCACTGAACTCGGCCAGTGGCTGCCCGGCCTGGCCAAGGCGTCGCGCACGGTCGGCTCTCCGCAGATCCGCAACCGCGGCACCGTCGGCGGGAACCTCGGATCGGCCTCACCGGCCGGTGACGCACATCCGCCGCTGCTCGCGGCCGGCGCAACCGTCGAGGTCGAGTCGACCCGCGGCGTCCGGCGGATCCCCGTGACCGACTTCTTCACCGGTGTGAAGCGCAACGCGCTGGAGCCGGACGAGCTGATCAGGGCGATCCTGATCCGGTCGGCGGTCGGCCCACAGGAGTTCTCCAAGATCGGGACCCGCAACGCGATGGTGATCGCCGTCTCGTCGTTCGGCCTGGCGCTCTTCCCCGAGGAGCGCCGCGTCGGCACCGGCATCGGGTCCGCGGCACCCACGCCCCGTGCCGCGCCCGAGGCCGAGACCTTCGCAGCCGAGGCACTGGACTGGGCCGGGCGACGTGCGATGGCCGACGACGTGGGCCGACGGTTTGGCGAGCTCGTCGCTGCGGCGGCGCAGCCCATCGACGACGTCCGTGGTACTGCAGCCTACCGGCTCCACACGCTGTCGGTCATGGCCCGGCGCACGCTGGGCTGGGCCTGGCGCGCGTACCGGACGGCGTGAGGACGTGCGCGTCAACGTCACCGTCAACGGCGAAGCCCGGCAGGTCGAGAACGTCTGGGAGGGCGAGAGCCTCCTGTATGTCTTGCGCGAGCGGATGGGACTGCCCGGCTCGAAGAACGCCTGCGAGCAGGGCGAGTGCGGCTCCTGCTCCGTCTACCTCGACGACGAGCTCGTCTGTGCATGCCTGGTCGCCGCCGGGCAGGCGGAGGAACGTGAGGTACGCACGGTCGAGGGCCTGGCCGACGGCGACGCGCTCGACCCGGTGCAGCAGGCCTACCTCGACGCGGGCGCGGTCCAGTGCGGCTTCTGCACGCCGGGCTTGATCGTGGCCACCCACGACCTGCTCGAGCGCGTGGGCACGCCCGACGACGCCGAGATCCGGGAGGCGCTGGCGGGCAACCTGTGCCGCTGCACCGGCTACGAGAAGATCCTCGACGCCGTCCGGTCGGCCGCGGCGCGCAAGGTGGGCTGAGCCGTGCATATCCGAGAGGTGGCGACGGTCTCCGGAGGCGTCGGGGAGAGCGCACCGCGCCCGGACGGGATCCTCAAGGTCAGGGGCGAGTTCGCGTACTCGAGCGACCTGTGGGCCGACGACATGGCCTGGGGCGCGACCCTGCGGTCGCCGCACCCGCATGCGCGGATCACCTCGCTCGGCATCGGGCCGGCGCTGGCTGTTCCCGGTGTGCTCGCGGTGCTGACCTTCGACGACGTGCCCGGCCGGAAGCTCTACGGGCTGGAGCGGGCCGACCAGCCGGTGCTGTGCGACGGGACGGCACGCTTCCACGGCGAGCCCGTGGCGATCGTCGCGGCCGACCATCCCGAGACGGCCCGGCGTGCTGCGGCGCGCATTGACGTCGAGTACGAGGTGCTCGAGCCACTGACCGACCCGCGGCAGGCCATCGATCCGACGGCGACGCCACGGGTCCATGCGGATGGCAACGTCGTGCGTCACCTCACGATCCGCAAGGGCGACCCCACCGCGACCGCCGACGTGGTCGTCAGCGGGGAGTACGAGGTCGGCATGCAGGACCAGGCGTTCCTCGGCCCCGAGTCCGGCCTGGCCGTGCCGGCAGAGGACGGCGGGGTGGACCTGTACGTCGCCACCCAGTGGCTCCACGTCGACCGGTCGCAGGTAGCTGCCTGCCTGGGCCTGCCCGAGGAGAAGGTCCGGATCACGCTCGGCGGCGTGGGAGGGGCCTTCGGAGCCCGCGAGGACCTGTCGATGCAGGTCCATGCGTGCATGCTGGCGCTGCGTACCGGCAAGCCGGTCAAGATGGTCTACTCCCGCGAGGAGTCGTTCTTCGGGCATGTGCATCGGCATCCTGCGCTGCTGCACTACGAGCACGGCTCCACCCGAGACGGGCGGCTCGTATACGTCCGGGCCGAGACGATTCTCGACGGTGGCGCGTACACCTCCAGCACGCCGGCCGTGGTCGCTAACGCCGCCACGCTGGGAGCGGGACCGTACGACGTCGCCAACGTGAGCATCGACTGCTGGGGCGTGTACACGAACAACCCGCCGTGCGGAGCGATGCGCGGCTTCGGCACAGTGCAGGCCGCGTTCGCGTATGAGTCGCAGATGGACCGGCTGGCCGCGGCAGTCGGCCTCGGCCCAGTGGACTTTCGCCTGCTGAATGCGATGAGTGAGGGGTCGATCATGCCGACCGGCCAGGTCGTCGACTCCGCGGCCCCGGTGGCTGAGCTGCTGAAGCGGGTGCGGGACGCGCCGCTCCCGCCACCCCCGGATCAGGACGCGGATCTGCGCCTGCTTCCCGGCGGTGTGTCGAACACGACCCACGGCGAGGGCGTCGTCCGCGGCGTCGGCTACGGCGTCGGGATCAAGAACGTGGGCTTCTCGGAGGGCTTCGACGACTACTCGACGGCACGCGTGCGGGTGGACGTCGTCGGGGGAGAGCCCGTGGCGAGCGTCCACACCGCTGCCGCCGAGGTCGGCCAGGGGCTCGTCACGCTGGTCGCCCAGATCGTCCGGACCGAGCTCGGCGTCGAGCACGTGACGATCCTGCCGGCGGACACGTCGGTCGGCAGCGGCGGCTCGACGTCGGCGTCTCGCCAGTCGTACGTCACCGGCGGGGCGGTCAAGGCGGCCTGCGACACCATCCGGACGCGGGTGCCGGACTTCTCGGCCCTGCCCGACGGTGCCGTCGTCGAGGAGACCGTCGAGTGGCGGCACCGGCCCACCGGTGGGCTCGACGAGAACGGTCAGGGCGCCGCGCACGTCCAGTACGCGTTCGCCGCCCACCGGGCGGTGGTCGACGTCGACGTGGAGCTCGGGCTGGTGCGGGTCGTCGAGATCGCCACTGCGCAGGACGTCGGCAAGGCGATGAACCCCGACGCCGTGGTCGGGCAGATCCACGGCGGCACCGCCCAGGGCCTCGGGCTCGCGCTGATGGAGGAGATCCAGGTGGTCGACGGCGTCGTACGCAACCCGTCGTTCACCGACTACCTGATCCCGACGATCCTCGACATGCCCCCGATGTCGGTCGACGTGCTGGAGCTGGCCGACCCTCATGCTCCGTACGGCCTGCGCGGCGTCGGCGAACCTCCGACGATCTCGTCGACACCGGCGATCGTGGCGGCCATCCGGGCCGCGACCGGATTGCCGCTCCCGCGCATCCCGGTCCGCCCTGAGCACATCACCGGCACCACCGAGATCTCAGGCCCAGCCGTGTTCCGCCCCAGCCCTGGGATGGCACGCTGAACCGTCGTTGATGGCACGCTGAACTGTTGCTGGCGCGTCGGTTTTGCACTGTTTTGTGGAGAGGTTCAGCGTGCCATCCCTCCGCGACGACGGCGCGCGGATCAGGTCCAGGTCGGTCAGGGACCCACGTCCGCGGCCGGTACGGGCAACGGTGCGGCTGGGTCGAGTTGCCAGAGTTGCCACGTTCGGCGACCGGCTGGCCCGTCGTCACCTCCTCGCCGATGGCGACGCGAGTGGAGCCGGCCCGCAGATGCGCAAGGGCGACGAATGCGCCGCTGTCGCGCAGCGCAATGATCAGATGGTTGCCGGCGATCGCACCCACTCCTTGCCTGACCCGCGCAGGCTGGCCCAACGCGGATGGCACCGAGGTCAGCTGCGACCGCCGCCCCACGTGATCGATCTCGCCGTCGTGCACCTCGACGACGATGCCTCCGGCCGGTGCCAGGATCTGGTTGACGATGTCGCGCACCGTGGTCACGAGCGGCTCGCTACCGATCGGTGTCATGATGCGCGCGTGACCGCCACCTTCCCGCCAGATCCGGGCAAGGCCTTCGCGCAGGTCGACGAGTCGACCGTGGCACCCATACTCATGGCCTACCTCGATCGGGTCGCCGACATGCCGGAGACCACGGCGTTCCGGTCGATCGCGGTCGAGCTCATGGAGCTCCAGCCAGGGATGCGCGTCCTCGACGCCGGAAGCGGCCTGGGCGAGGCTGCCCGTGAGCTCGCGACGTTGGTCCGGCCCGGCGGCGAGGTGATCGCGGTCGACCTGAGCAGCCAGATGGTAGCCGCAGCAGCAGCGCGTGACGGTGGCATCGGGGTCACGTACGAGGTTGCCGATGTGCTGGATCTGCCGTTCGCAACGGACTCGTTCGACCGCACCCGCTGCGAGCGGGTTCTCCAGCACCTGCCCGATCCCGACATCGCGATCGCCGAGCTGGTCCGGGTGACCGCGCCTGCTGGTGCCGTCTGTCTGCTCGACCCCGACTGGCGATCACTGGCGATCGACGTCGACGACCCGGTCTTGGTCACCGCCGTCCTGGACACGTTCGTGGCGCGCTCCGCCCAGCCGGACATCGGGCGCACGCTGCGGCGACGCCTCGTGCGGGCCGGGGTGGTCGACGTCGTGGTTCGCGTCCAGCCGCTCACATACACCTCGGTACGCGAAGCCGGGCGGGTCATTCCCATCCTCGACGACGGAATTCCGCCCGACGCGGGCCTGATCCCCGAGACCATCCGCGACCGCTGGTTCGCTGCGCTGCGCCGATCCGACGCCGAAGGCACGTTCTGGGTGGCGGCACTGGGTTACGTCGCATGCGGCGTCGTTCCCGAGACGGCTGCGTGACGGGTCACGTCCGCCTTCGCGCTTCGACCGACGCCAGCCGGCGGCGCAGGAACGCGCGCTCGGGCTCATTTCCGGCGAGCTCGACGGCGGTCCGGTAGGCGACCGCCGCTTCCGGGAAGCGGCCCAGCCGTTCCAGCAGCTGGGCCCGTGCGGCGGGCAGCCGGTGGTGGCGGTCGAGCGAGCCGCCGGCGGCGAGCTCGTCGAGCAGAGCCAGGCCGGCACTGGGACCGTGGGCCATCGCGACCGCGACGGCCCGGTTCAGCTCGACCACCGGCGAAGGGGCCACCGCCTGGAGCACGTCGTAGAGACCGACGATCTGCTGCCAGTCGGTCGTGTCCGCACCGGGTGCTTCGTCGTGCAGCGCCGCGATCGCCGCCTGCAAGGCATAAGGTCCAGGCTGGCCGCCGCGCAGCGACCGCGGGACCAGAGCGGTCCCCTCCTCGATCATGGCGCTGTCCCACTGTGACCGGTCCTGGTCCTCCAGCAGCACCAGGTCTCCGCCGCTGTCCGTGCGCGCGGGCCGGCGGGCGTCGACGAGGAGCAGCAGGGCGAGCAGACCCACCACCTCTCGCTCGCCCGGCAGCAGGTCGTGCAGGATCCGCGCCAGCCGGAGCGCCTCGTCGGCCAACCCCGTCCGCACCAGCAAGGCGCCGCGGCTCGCCGCGTACGACTCGGTGAACACGACGTACACGACGCGCAGGACGGCCGGCAGCCGGTTCGGCAGCTCGGCGGCCGACGGCACCCGGTACGGGATCTGCGCCTCACGGATCTTCCGCTTGGCCCGGACCAGGCGTTGCGCCATGGTGGCCTCGGGCACCAGGAACGCCTGGGCCACCTCGGAGGTGGACAGGCCGGCCAGGTAGCGCAGCGTCAGCGCGACGCGTGCGTTGGCCGCCAACGCCGGGTGGCAGCACGTGAAGAACAGCCGCAGCCGGTCGTCGCCGATGACGTCGGCGTCGGGTGCCGCTGCGGAGAGCCGTTCCGACTCCGAGCGTTCGGCCTCGACCTTCAGCACCGCGAGCTTCGCGGCGTAGGCCTGCCGCCGGCGCAGCAGGTCGACCGCGCGGCGGCGGGCCGTCGTCAACAGCCACGCGGCGGGCCGGTCCGGCACGCCGTCGACCGGCCACCGCTCGAGCGCGACGGTCATCGCGTCAGCGGCGACCTCCTCGGCGAGGTCCAGGTCGCCGACCCAGCGCACCAGCGTGGCGAGCAGGCGGCCCCACTCCTCGCGGAAGACCGCCTCGACCGAGTCGGCCGCCTGCCCGGTCACGTCGCCCTCACGGCGCTGTGTCGAACTCCATGATGGGTCGGACCTCCAAGGATCCGTACTTCGCGCCCGGGCAGCGCTCCGCCCAGTCCAACGCGGTGTCGAGGTCGGGGACGTCGACGAGGTAGTAGCCGCCCAGCACCTCACGGGTCTCGGCGAACGGCCCGTCGGTGACCACGCGCTCACCGGCCTGAAGGCGCAGCGTGGTCGCCGTCTCGCTCGGCTGCAGCGCCTGGCCGGCCAGGTACACGCCAGACTTCCTGATGGCTCCGTCGTAGTCCCACCATTCGGCCATCGAGGCGTCGATCTCGGCCTGCGACGGCTCCGCCGTGGGCTCCTCGCTGTAGATCAACAGCAGGTACTGCATGCTTGCCCCCCTCCGGTTGCCATGTGGCGACACGTTGCCGCCTCATCATGACGACGAACGCACATCGCCGCCATCGACGGTTCTGAGCGAGGTCTCGTGTGGGCTGTCGTCGCGAACGTCCTGGCGGCCCGCATGGGATGATGGCGGTTCGACCATCTCGACGAGGATGCCCGTGCCACCCACCGCGAATACCCTGGCGCCGGCCGCCACGCCGTCCGAGCTGATCCGCAACTTCTGCATCATCGCGCACATCGACCACGGCAAGTCGACGCTGGCCGACCGGATGCTCCAACTCACGGGCGTCGTCGACGAGCGCACCATGCGCGCGCAGTACCTCGACCGCATGGACATCGAGCGCGAGCGCGGGATCACGATCAAGAGCCAGGCCGTCCGGCTGCCGTTCACCGGCCCCGACGGGACCAGCCATGTCCTCAACCTGATCGACACGCCCGGGCACGTCGACTTCACCTACGAGGTGAGCCGCAGCCTCGCCGCGTGCGAGGGGGCCGTCCTGCTTGTCGACGCCGCCCAGGGGATCGAGGCGCAGACACTGGCCAACCTCTATCTCGCGCTCGAGAACGACCTGCACATCATCCCGGTGTTGAACAAGATCGACCTGCCGGCGGCGCAGCCGGAGAAGTATGCAGCGGAGTTGGCGCACCTGATCGGCTGCGACCCCGGCGATGTGCTCCACGTCAGCGGCAAGACCGGCGAGGGCGTCACCGAGCTGATGGAGAAGATCGTCGCCGACGTCCCGCCGCCGGTGGGCGACCCCACGGCGGCGGCGCGCGCGATGATCTTCGACAGCATCTACGACACCTACCGCGGCGTCGTGACGTACGTGCGGGTGATCGACGGTCACCTCTCACCACGCGAACGCATCCTCATGCTCTCGACGCGTGCCACGCACGAACTGCTCGAGATCGGTGTGATCTCGCCGGAGATGAGCCCGAGCCAGGGTCTCGGCGTCGGTGAGGTCGGTTACCTCATCACCGGCGTCAAGGACGTCCGCCAGTCCAAGGTCGGCGACACGGTCACCAACGCGTCCAAGCCGGCAGCACAGGCGCTGGCGGGCTACCGCGAGCCTAAGCCGATGGTCTTCTCCGGGCTCTACCCGATGGACGGCTCGGACTACCCGGACCTGCGTGAAGCCCTCGACAAGCTCAAGCTCAACGACGCCGCGCTCGTCTACGAGCCGGAGACATCCGGCGCGCTGGGCTTCGGTTTCCGCTGTGGCTTCCTCGGCCTGCTCCATCTGGAGATCGTCCGCGAACGGTTGGAGCGCGAGTCCGGGCTCGACCTGATCTCGACGGCGCCCAACGTCGTGTATCGGGTCGTGCTGGAAGACGGCGACCAGGTCGTCGTCACGAACCCCAGCGAGTTCCCGACCAGCAAGGTTGCTGCGGTGTACGAGCCCGTCGTCCGGGCGACGGTACTCGCTCCGAGCGAGTACATCGGCGCGATCATGGAGCTGTGCCAGACCCGGCGCGGGACGCTGCTCGGCATGGACTATCTGTCCGAGGACAGGGTCGAGTTGCGCTACACGCTTCCGCTGGCCGAGATCGTCTTCGACTTCTTCGACGCGCTGAAGTCACGAACCCGCGGGTACGCCAGCCTGGACTACGAGCCCACCGGCGAGCAGGAGGCCCCCCTGGTCAAGGTCGACATCCTGCTGCACGGCGACACGGTCGACGCGTTCAGTGCGATCGTGCACAAGGACAAGGCGTACACGTATGGCGTGGCCATGGCCGGCCGACTGCGCGAGTTGATCCCCCGGCAGCAGTTCGAGGTCCCGATCCAGGCCGCCGTCGGATCGCGGATCATCGCCCGCGAGACGATCCGCGCGATGCGCAAGGACGTCCTGGCCAAGTGCTACGGCGGTGACATCACCCGCAAGCGCAAGCTGCTGGAGAAGCAGAAGGAGGGCAAGAAGCGGATGAAGATGGTCGGCCGGGTCGAGGTACCCCAGGAGGCGTTCATCGCCGCGCTCTCGTCTGACTCCGAAGGCGGTCAGACCGCGAAGCGCTAGCTGGCGACCTCCAGCCAACCACCGGCACGCCGGCCGCCACTGCGCCGCCGTCGCACCGATCCGCCGGTCTGGGTTCGTTCCGTCACATGGACGTAGGCTGGTGCCCGGGATCGCAGCGTTGTGCACGAAATGGGCACGGATAGGTGCCAGGACTCCCGGTGGAGCCGTGGACGCAATAGCGTTCCCCACCTGGACCTCATCGCCCCGCGGTCCCGGACCTGGAGGAGACACCCATGACCGACGTCGCGATCGATCCGGCTGAGCTCGTCAAGGAGCGGCCGGCGTCGGTCGGCCGCATGTTCCTCGACCGAGTCGAAGCAACACCGAGCCGGGAAGCCTTCCGGTACCCCGTCGGCGACGGGTGGAAGTCGTTGACCTGGCAGGAGACCAAGGACCGGGTCTGGAACATCTCGGCCGGCCTGCTCGCGCTCGGCGTCGAGGCGGAGCAGCGGGTCGCGATCGCGTCGTCCACGCGGGTCGAATGGGTGCTCGCCGACCTCGGCATCATGTGCGCGGGCGCAGCGACCACGACGGTCTACCCGTCGACGACTCCCGACGACGTCGCCTACATCCTGGGCCACTCCGGCTCGCGGGTGGTCTTCGCCGAGGATGCGACTCAGGTCGGCAAGGTGCTCGCGCACCGGGCCGAGCTGCCGGACTTGATGTCGGTCGTCGTCTTCGACGGCGACGGTGACGGCGACCTGGTCATCACGCTGGCCGAGCTCGAGGATCGCGGCCGAGCGTTGCTCGCGGAGAAGCCGTCAGCTGTCGGCGACGCCGTCGCGGCCGTCGGTCCGGAGGACCTCGCGACGCTCATCTACACATCCGGCACCACTGGTCGGCCGAAGGGCGTGCGGTTGGTCCACGACAACTGGACGTACGAGGGCGCCGCAGTCGACGCATTGGGGATTCTCGAGCCCGACGATGTGCAATATCTCTGGCTACCGCTGTCGCACTCGTTCGGCAAGGTGTTGGAAGCTGCCCAGCTGCGGATCGGGTTCGCGTCGGCCATCGACGGCAACCTCGACAACATCGTCCCGAACCTGGCCGTCGTCAAGCCGACGTTCATGGCCGGTGCGCCGCGGATCTTCGAGAAGGTCCGTTCCCGGGTGATCACCACGGCCCACGGAGAAGGTGGCGCGAAAGCGAAGATCTTCGACTGGGCTTTCGGGGTCGGCCACCAGGCGTCCGTGCTCCGCCAGCAGGGCCAGGAGCCCGGCGGCCTGCTCGGGTTCCAGCACGGTCTCGCCGACAAGCTGGTCTTCCACAAGATTCGCGACCGGCTCGGCGGTCGGGTCCGCTTCTTCATCAGCGGCTCGGCGGCGCTCTCCCAGGACGTCGCGGAGTGGTTCCACGCGGCCGGCATGACGGTCGCCGAGGGATACGGCCTGACCGAGACCAGTGCGTTCACCGCGGTGAACCTGCCGGACAGCGTCCGCTTCGGCACCGTCGGCCCGCCGGCGCCCGGAACGGAGGCCAAGATCGCCGAGGATGGCGAGATCTTGCTGCGCGGCCCGGGAATCATGCGCGGCTACCACAAGGACCCCGAGCAGACCGCCGAGGTGCTGACCGAGGACGGCTGGTTCCACAGCGGTGACATCGGCGAGCTCGACGGCGGCTACCTGCGTATCACGGATCGTAAGAAGGATCTGATCAAGACGTCGGGCGGCAAGTACGTCTCCCCCCAGAAGATCGAGGTGATGTTCAAGGCCGTGAGCCCGTACGCGAGCCAGATCGTGGTGCACGGCGACACGCGCAACTACGTCACGGCGCTGATCACGCTCGACCCCGACGCGATGGCGGCCTGGGCGGAGCACAACGAGATGGCTGGTACACCCTACGAGCAACTCGTGACCTCGCAGCAGGTCCGCGTCGTGGTGGCTGGCCAGGTCGACGAGCTGAACTCGCGGCTCGAACGCTGGGAGACGATCAAGAGGTTCGCGATCCTGCCGCAGGACCTCACGGTGGAGGGCGGCGATTTGACGCCCAGCCTGAAGGTCAAGCGCAGGGCCGTCGAGAAGAAGTACATGGACGTCCTGAACAGCATGTACGACGGTTAGCGCCCGTTGATCACGTCCACCATGCTGGCGGGTGCTTCACCAGGCACCGGAACCTGGTGAAGCACCTGCTCGCCTGGTGAAGCGGGGGTGCTCGCCTGGTGAAGCAGGGGTGATCGCAGACCCGAGCGACGGGTGAAGCACGGGAGCAGCAGCCAGGCAGCCACAATGGAGCGTGCCATCCACGTTGCCAGCCGGCGAGCCCGCGCCGGCCGACGGCGCCCTGCCGGCGTCGGCGTTGGCAGGGTTCGGGAACAGGCCGTTCGGGATCTACCTGCACGTGCCGTTCTGCACGACGCGCTGCGGGTATTGCGACTTCAACACTTACACGGCCGACGAGCTCGGCCGGGAGCCGGGCGCGTCGCGGGCGTCGTGGGCGGAGGCGGCCGTCGCAGAGCTGCGGCTGGCCCGGCGGGTGCTGGGCGACACCGAACGTGCGGCGTCGACCGTCTTCGTCGGCGGCGGCACCCCGACACTGTTGCCTCCCGACGACCTCGGCCGGACACTGCAGGCGATCCGTGACGAGTTCGGCGTGGTTCGCGATGTCGAGGTCACGACGGAGGCCAACCCGGAGTCGGTCGACGCTCGATCCCTCGACGGCCTGCTGGCGGCCGGGTTCACCAGAATCTCGTTCGGCATGCAGAGCGCCCGCCCGCATGTGCTCGCTGTCCTCGACCGCGCGCACTCGCCGGGACGGCCGGCCGAAGCCGTCGCCGAGGCGCGGCGCGCCGGCTTCGAGCACGTCAACCTCGACCTGATCTACGGCACGCCCGGGGAGAGCCTCGACGACTGGCGGGCGAGCATCGCGGCGGCCGTCGATGCCGGCCCCGATCACGTCAGCGCGTACGCCCTGATCGTCGAGGAAGGCACTCGCCTGGCCGCCCGGATCCACCGCGGCGAACTACCCATGCCCGACGACGACGACCAAGCCGACAAGTACGAGATCGCCGACGACATCCTGACGGCGGCAGGCTTCGGCTGGTACGAGGTGTCGAACTGGGCGACGTCGGAGGCCGGCCGATGCTCGCACAACGGCCTGTACTGGACCGGCGGCGACTGGTGGGGGGTCGGCCCGGGCGCCCACAGCCACCTCGGCGGCACCCGGTGGTGGAACGTCAAGCATCCGGCCGCGTGGACGCGTCGGCTGGCCAACGGTGCCAGCCCTGCGCAGGCTCGCGAGGTCCTCGACGCGCAGACCCGGCGAACCGAGCGCGTCCTGCTCGAGACGCGTCTGGTCGACGGACTCGACGTCGGCGTCTTGGACCCGCCGGGCCGTGACACGGCGGGCCGGCTGGCGGCGGATGGTCTGATCGCCGCCGAACCGCTGGCTGCCGGGCGGGTCGTGCTCACCCGGCACGGACGGTTGCTCGCCGACGCGGTGGTTCGTGACCTGCTCGGTTGACTCCGCTGGACGCAGTTGCCGTCAGGTGGCTACTTCACGAACCGGATCGTCAGCGGATACCGGTAGTCGCGCCCCGAACTGGCCCGGACCGCGCCGGTGATCACCGTGACGAGGTAGAGGATCCCCAGTCCGATGAGCAGCGGGATGCCGATCAAGATGAACGCGAGCACGACGAAGATCGCGATGTAGATCAGCACCGTGAGGTTGAAGTTCAGCGCTTCGACGGCGTGCCGCCGGACGAAGGGCGATCTGTCACCTCTGATCAGCAGTACCACGAGCGGGCCGATGAAGCCCAACGCGATGTAAGCGGCGAGGAACGCCGACAGATGGGCGCCGACGGCCCAGTTCCGATCGCTGTCGGCAACAGGCGCCGGCGGTTGGCCCCACGTCACGAGCGCTCCCCATGTCGGTGGGTGGTCTGTGCTCAGGCTAGCGGCCGTCGCATCGACGACGTGCTAGACAGGCGGGCGGTGGCCGACGAAGAACTCCCGCGGAGCGTGGTCCTCGAGGGTCAGTTCGATGACGGCCTCCGGTTCGAAGCCGGCGTCGGTGAGCAGACCGAGCCAGACGTCACGGCTGTACAACCCGGTGCGATGTGTCTCGTGCACGACGTTCACCGAACCGTCGGCTTCGCGGAGCAGGAACGCGTACTCGGTCTGTGCCCAGGAGTCGTCGGGGTCGGGATCCCAGGTCCACTCCAGGTAGCGCACTCCGCGCCCGTCGGTGGCGTCGGTCCCGCCGTGGTCGGTCGACGCCTCGAAGGTCTCCGTCGTCGAGTCGGGGACGAAGACGGCGACGCCGCCGCGACGGCAGTGTGCGAAGGCGGTCTCGACGGCCTGGCGAAGGTCGCCCTCGCTGGTCATGTACTCGACGGCGTCATGGACGAACACCGCGTCGAACGTGCGGCCGAGCCGGATGGTGCGCATGTCGCCCTGGTGGTGGTGGCAGTCGGGGTTGAGCCGGCGCGACACGTCGAGCATCTCGGTCGAGAGGTCGACAAGTGTCATGGCGAAGCGCGCCTTGAGATGGACGGCGTTGTGCCCGCCACCACTGCCCAGCTCCAGCACCTCGTGGACGGGAGTCGACGCGGAACCGAGCAGCTTCGCCGCGAAGGCGGCCTCCTCCGCGTAATCCTCGGCGGGCGAGATCAGCGGCCACCACCGGGCCAGGTCGCCGTAGAGGCGGTGTTCGCTCGGCAGCACCGTCATGCCCGCCATCCTCGCTCAGGTGGCACGGCTCGTGTCAACCTGGTTTGACTAAACGCTCTCCGTCAACATATGTTGACACCATGAGCGATGCGACCCGCCTGGCCTCCGCGGCGGATGCCACCGACCCAGCCGAGGGTCTACGGGCCGTCGCGGCGCTTCGGCGGCTCCTGGAGCACCTCGAGTCGGTCCAGGTCGGCAACGCCCGGGCCGCGGGCTGGTCGTGGCAGGAAACCGCCGACGCCCTGGGCGTGTCCCGGCAGGCGGTCCACAAGAAGCATGCACGGCGAGTGAGGTAGGCGAATGTTCGAGCGATTCACCGGCGACGCCAGATCCACGGTCGTCGAGGCACAGGTCGCGGCGCGCCAGGCGAAGGCGACGCAGGTCCGACCGGTCCACCTGCTGCTGGGTGTCGTCGCCGTGCCCGGCGGCGCCGGGAGCAGGACTCTGGCCGAGCTTGGTGTCGATCTGGCCCGGCTCGGTTCGGAGATCGCCGCGCGGGCCGAGCACAACGACGAGCTAGGAGGTCTGACGGCAGCCGACGTCGACGCGCTGTCCGACCTGAGCGTCGACGCCTCGGAGTTGATCGAGCGTCTCGTCGTTCCGGCCGGTGGGGTGACCCCGGGACGGTTCCGTCGAGGCTGGCGACGCGCCCGAAGTCCCGGCGAGGGACACCTGCGGTTCACGGCGGGCGCCAAGTCGGCGCTGGAGCAGGCCCTGCGCGACGCGCTGAGGCTGCGGCACAGCGAGATCGGCTCCGAGCACATCCTCCTGGGTGCGGTCGCGGTCGACCCGGAGGTCCGTGAGGTCCTCGCCGCACACGGCGCGACGCACGAGGCTCTGGTCGCCCACGTAGCGCGCAGCACAGAGTCGCTGCTTGACCGCCCGGCGTCGCGCAGCACGTAGACTGGCACTCCAGAAATCCGAGTGCCAACAGATGGAGGAGGTGGCCCGCGATGCCTCTCGACGACCGCAAGCTCGACGTCCTGCGGGCCATCGTCGAGGACTACGTCGCCACCCAGGAACCCGTCGGCTCCAAGGCTCTCGTCGATCGGCATCATCTGGATGTGTCGCCGGCCACGATCCGCAACGACATGGCGGTGCTCGAGGAAGAGGGCTACATCGCTCAGCCGCACACCAGCGCCGGGCGCATCCCCACCGACAAGGGCTACCGGTTGTTCGTCGACCGGCTCTCGACGGTCAAGCCACTCTCGCCTGCCGAGCGGCGGGCGATCCAGACGTTCCTGGACGGCGCGGTCGACCTCGACGACGTCGTCACCCGCACGGTGCGGCTGCTCGCCCAGCTCACACGGCAGGTCGCGGTCGTGCAGTACCCGTCGCTGACCCGGTCAAGGGTCCGCCACGTCGAGCTGGTCCCGCTGGCCGCGACCCGGGTCCTGCTCGTACTCATCACCGACACCGGCCGGGTCGAGCAGCGGGTCGTCGAACTGCCGAGCGAGACCGACGAGGCGTTGCTCGCCGACCTGCGGGCCCGCCTCGGCAACAGTGTCGCGGGTCTGGACCCGTCGGCCGTCGCGTCGGCGGTCGAGAACCTGCCGGAGTCGTTCTCTCCCGCGGACCGCCAGGCGGTCGCCGCGGTCACCGCGACGTTGCTCGAGTCGCTGCTCGACAGCCACGACGAGCGCCTCGCCGTCGCCGGCACGGCCAACCTGGCCCGGTACGGGCAGGGCTTCGACCAGGTGCTCGAGCCGCTGCTCGAGGCACTCGAGGAGCATGTCGTGCTGCTCCGGCTGCTCGGTGAAGCCACCACCCCGAGCACCCTGACGGTGCGGATCGGGCACGAGAACGCCGGCCTGTCGGCGGCATCGATCATCACCACCGGCTACGGTCCGGGGGAGCGAGCGCTGGCCTGCATGGGCGTCGTCGGGCCGACCCGGATGGACTACCCCGGAACAATCGCCGCGGTGGGCGCCGTTGCGCGTTACGTCAGCCAGATCCTGGCCGGAAACAACTAGGGGAACTAGGAACCTTGGTGCCTACGACCGACTACTACCAGGTTCTCGGCGTCTCGCGTGACGCGTCGACCGACGAGATCAAGAAGGCGTACCGCCGGCTGGCGCGGCAGCTGCATCCCGACGTCAACCCGGATCCGGGTACACATGAGCGGTTCAAGGAGGTCACGAACGCCTACGAGGTGCTCGCCGACCCCGGCAAGCGCGAGGTGTACGACCTTGGCGGCGACCCGCTCGCGAGCGGTAACGGCGCGGGTGGCGGCTTCGGCGCCGGCTTCTCGTTCACTGACATCATGGACGCCTTCTTCGGCGGTACGACGGCTGCCCGCGGGCCGCGCAGCCGGGTCCGGCGAGGTCAGGACGCGCTGGTCCGCCTGGAGGTCGACCTGGCAGAGGCCGCGTTCGGCGCGACAAAGGAGCTTCAGGTCGACACCGCGGTGGTCTGCGGTACCTGCCAGGGCGCGGGCACGTCGCCAGGTTCGGAGCTCGTCACCTGCCACACCTGCTCCGGGCGTGGCGAGGTCAGCCACGTGCAGCGCTCGTTCCTCGGCCAGGTCATGACGACCCGGCCGTGCCCGCAGTGCCACGGCTTCGGCGTGGTCAACCCGCGACCGTGCGTCGAGTGCGCGGGGGACGGCCGGGTCCGTACTCGTCGCAACCTCGCCATCAAGATCCCATCCGGCGTCGACGCCGGCACCCGGATCCAGCTCGCCGGCGAGGGCGAGGTCGGCCCCGGCGGTGGTCCCCGGGGCGACCTCTACGTCGAGCTCGGAGTCCGGCCGCATCCGGTGTTCGCCCGCAGCGGCGACGACCTGCACTGCACCGTCGCCCTGCCGATGACGGCCGCCGCGCTCGGCACGACGATCGAGCTCGAGACGCTGGACGGCAAGGAGTCGCTGGAGGTCAAGGCAGGCGCCCAGCACGGCCAGGCGCTGACCGTAGCGGCGCGCGGCGTTCCCAAGCTGCGCGGCACCGGCCGGGGCGACCTCGTCGTCCACCTCGAGGTCCGTACGCCCACCCGGCTCGACGGCCGCCAGGAGGAACTGCTGCGGGAGCTTGCCGCGCTGCGTGACGAGCAGCGTACGCACGGGCCGATGTCGGCGCAGGCGTCCAACCTGTTCACCCGGTTGCGCGACGCGTTCAAGTAGGCGGCCCCGCGTCGGTCAGGCGATTGCTAGTCGACCCGGAAGTTGCGCGAGTCGGACATCGGCGCCCGCCCCCCGCCGTCGGAGGGGTCGTCCTCGCTCACCACGACCGTGTAGGAGCCTGGCTGGAGCTCGACCGTGAATTCGAACGGTGCGAATGTGCAGCATTGGAGGGCAGTGGTGAAGTCGCTCTGCACGACCTCGCCGACCTCGTTGCGGATCTCCCATAGGACGTTGGCCTCGAAGACCGCTGCCTCACCCCTGACGGTGAACGAGCGTGATACGACGTCACCGTCGGACGGGTCGTTGATCTGGACGAGCTGGCGGACTTCCGCCTGGGGAGCTCGTTCGACGGGTTGCGACACGTCGAGCTGACCCCACAGTTTGCCTACCGGCTCACCCTCGACCAGGATGCGCACCGGCAGCGGCCCGGGTGCCTCGCCCGCTTCCCTGGCGGCAGCCGTCACCGTGTAGACCAACTGTTGGGTCGCGATCGTTGCTGTCTCGTCGTTGGCGCCGGCGTAGTCCACCATGCCGCCGAGGTCGACGTCGATGACTCCGTCGCGGATCTCGACGCTGAGCACCTCGGTGGCACGATCCCACGGCCCGCGGTAGTCCGGGTCCTTCGGGGCCCCGTCCAGCATGGTCCGGACAGCCGCGACCAACGGCCCGTCGGGCGCCGGCACGGTGCGGAACTCGCGCGTGAGCCGGAGATCACCCTCAGCGGTCTCCGCCAGGTAGTAAACGGGGACGGTGTCCTCCTCGGCCGGCTCGACGAGCGGGGACGTCTCGGTCGCGGGTGTCGAGGGAGCCGTGGAGGGCGGCGCGCTGGGCGCCGTGCTGTCGAAGCCACCATCCGACGTCACAGCCGGAGACGTATCCCCACTCGCGGTCGTGTCGCCGTCCGTTGCCCCGTCCAGCACGACGACGCCGCCGACGATGACGGCGGCAGCCGTGGTGGCCGCGGCGGCCATCCCGAGCACCACGGGATTGCGCCAGAAGACCGGCCGGCGGGTCCGCTGCTGGATCCGGTCGAGCGCGTCGTGGCTCGGCAGCACCCGGTCCGCCTCGTCGCGCAGGGCGCGGCGCAGGAGATCCTCGTCCCGCGACTCGTCGTGACTCATGCCCACTGCTCCAGGTTGGCGCGGAGCGCTGTCATGCCCCGCGAGGTGTGACTCTTGACCGCGCCTCGGCTGATCTTCATCGCCTCGGCGATCTCGGCCTCTGACAGGTCGGCGTAATAGCGCAGGACGAGCGCCTCCCGCTGCCGGCGCGGCAATGCCCGGAGTGCGTCGACGACGGCGTTCCCGGCGACTGCACGCAGCGCCCCCGCCTCCGCGCTCGGGATGTCCAGTGGCGCGTCGTCAGGATGCCTGGCCACGACGGCCCGCCGCCGCTGGATCGACCTCGTGTTGTGGACGACGGACGTTCGCAGGTACGCCGCGGCGCTGCGATGGTCGCGCAGCTTGCGCCACCGTCGGTGCAACGCCACGAAGGCATCCTGCACCGCCTCCTCGGCCATCGCGTGGTCGCGAAGCAGGAGGGCCGCGAGCCGGACCATTCCCGCGTAGTGGGTGGCATACAGCTCAGCGACCAGCCGGTCGGCCTCGGACTCGATCTGGACCGCCCACCCTTCGTACGCGCCGACCACGGTGGCGGGGCCCGATCGGGCCCGGGCACCGATGGTGACCGGGCAGGCGACGTCCACGTGCTAACGACGCGCCGTGCCGCACACCGGTTTACCGCGCCCACCGTAGGGCCGTTGACGTCGCCCGTACGATGCGGGTCGTGACCGAGCAGCCAGACTGCCTCTTCTGCAGGATCGTCGCCGGCGAGGTGCCGGCCGAACTGGTGCGTGAATCGGAGCGGACGGTCGCGTTCCACGACGTGTCGCCGCAGGCGCCGACGCACGTCCTCGTCGTTCCCCGGGTGCACCATCGCGACGTGGCCACGCTGGCCGCGGCCGAACCGGACACGCTGGTCGAGCTGGTGCGCGAGGCCAGTGCGGTCGCGGCGGCCGAGGGGCTGGCGGCATACCGGCTGGTCTTCAACTCGGGCGCGCAGGCGGGCCAGTCGGTCTTCCATGTGCACGGGCACGTGCTCGGCGGGCGCGACATGCGCTGGCCGCCAGGCTGAGGCGGCTCACCGGTAGCATGGGCCCGTCAGCGAGGCCCGAGACAGGAAGCAGGCGCGAGCAGGCCGTCAGGCCGACCATGGCCGAGATACAGGGGGCTACCCAGCCGCCCCAGCACCGGATCATCGTCCCTTCGAGCGTGCCGATGGTCAGCTTGCTCGGCTCCGGCGACGAGTTGCTCCGCGTCGTCGAAGAGTCGTACCCGAGTGTCGACGTGCTCGTCCGTGGCAACGAGATCACCTTGACCGGCGAGCGTGCCGACATCGCCGAGGCCGAACGCGCGCTCGATGAGATGGTCGCCGTCATCCGTACGGGCCAGGGCCTGACGCCCGAGGCCGTCGAGCGCACTGTCGCGATGCTGCGCGCTCGCACGGCCGAACGCCCCGCCGACGTGCTGACCGCGAACATCCTGTCCAACCGCGGCCGCACCATCCGGGCCAAGACGCTGAACCAGAAGCGCTATGTCGACGCCATCGACAAACACACGATCGTCTTCTCGATCGGGCCGGCCGGCACCGGCAAGACCTACCTAGCGGTCGCGAAGGCGGTCCAGGCGCTTCAGGCCAAGCAGGTGACGCGGATCCTGCTGACCCGGCCGGCGGTCGAGGCGGGGGAGCGGCTGGGTTTCCTGCCCGGCACGCTGTCGGAGAAGATCGACCCGTACCTACGGCCGCTGTACGACGCGCTGCACGACATGATGGATCCGGCCACCATCCCGCGGCTGATGACCGAGGGGACCATCGAGGTGGCGCCGCTGGCGTACATGCGTGGTCGCACCCTCAATGACGCTTTCGTCATCCTCGACGAGGCCCAGAACACCTCGCCGGAGCAGATGAAGATGTTCCTCACCCGGCTCGGCTTCGGCTCCAAGATGGTGGTCACCGGCGACGTCACCCAGATAGACCTGCCGACCGGTACGGCCAGTGGCCTGAAGATCGTCGAGGGCATCCTGGACGGGCTGGCCGACGTCCACTTCTGCCGGCTGGGCAGCCACGACGTCGTCCGGCACCGCCTGGTGGGAGAGATCGTCGACGCGTACTCCCGCTTCGACGCCGAGCAGGTCGCCGGGCGGCCGAAGGGGCGCGATACCGGGAAGGGCCCGCACCGCGGCGACCGCCGCCGTGCCTCCGGGGGACGTTCGTGACCATCGAGGTCAACAACGAGACCACGACCGAACTCGACGAGAAGGCCCTGTCGGACCTGTGCCGCTTCGTCCTCGACCGGATGCAGATCCACCCGCTCGCCGAGCTGGCCGTCCTGCTCGTCGACGCCGACACAATGTCGCAACTGCACCTGCAGTGGATGGACGAACCAGGACCGACCGACGTCCTGGCTTTCCCGATGGACGAGCTGCGCCCGACGCCCGACGACGAGGAGGCCGAGCCGGGCCTCCTCGGTGACGTCGTGCTGTGTCCCGACGTGGCCCGCGAGCAGGCCCGTCACGCCGGGCATTCGGTGCAGGACGAGCTGCACCTGCTGACGACGCACGGGATTCTTCACCTGCTCGGTTACGACCACGCTGAGCCGGACGAGGAGAAGGAGATGTTCGGGCTGCAGACGCAGCTGCTCGACGACTGGCAGACGAGCCGGAAGAGTCGCCGCTGATGTCCGGCGGAGCTTCGATGCTGATCGCGGCGGCCCTGCTCGTCGTGGTCGCGGGGCTGCTGGCCATGGCCGAAGCTGCGCTGACGACCTTCTCCAAGGTCCGCGCCGACGGGTTGGTCAACGGCGGCCGCCGGCGTGCGGTCCGGCTCCGGACCTTGGTGGAGGATCCCGCTCCCGCGCTCAACACTGCTCTGCTGCTCAGGTTGGCGGCCGAGATCACGGCAGTGGTGCTGGTGGCCGTCGTCTGCATCGACGCGTTCGGCATGGGCTGGCTTGCAGTGTTGGTGGCTGCGGGGGCGATGATCGTCGTCTCGTTCGTCGCCATCGGGGTCGC
Organism: Jiangellaceae bacterium; assembly: GCA_050743075.1. Classification (GTDB taxonomy): domain Bacteria; phylum Actinomycetota; class Actinomycetes; order Jiangellales; family Jiangellaceae; genus JBOGDS01. The sequence continues at coordinate 39,553 of JBOGDS010000020.1, forward strand.
ACCGCGCACGCTGGGACGCCAGCACGCAGAGGGTGTCGCACTCTCTCTTGCCGGGCCGCTGCTGACGGTCACCCGGGTGCTCGGCCCGCTGTCCCGTCTGTTGATCATGCTCGGCAACGCGCTCACGCCTGGCAAGGGCTTCCGCGAGGGGCCGTTCGCGACCGAGGCCGAGCTGCGTGAGCTGGTCGACATCGCCGAGGCCGGCCGGGTCATCGAGTCCGGCGAACGCGAGATGATCCACTCGGTGTTCGAGCTGGGCGACACCGTCGTGCGCGAAGTCATGGTGCCGCGGACCGACGTCGTGTTCATCGAGTCGACCAAGACGCTGCGGCAGTTCCAGTCGCTGGCGCTGCGCAGCGGTTTCAGCCGCATCCCGGTCGTTGGGCCTGCGGGCCTCGACGACGTGATCGGCGTCGCCTACCTCAAGGACGTCGACCGCCGGCTGTACGACAACCGCGATGCGGAGTCGGTGGAACGGGTCGAGTCGGTGCTCCGGCCGGCGTTCTATGTGCCGGACTCCAAGCCCGTCGACGACCTGCTGCGTGAGATGCAGGCAGAGCGGACGCATGTCGCCGTGGTCGTCGACGAGTACGGCGGGACGGCCGGGCTGGTGACGATCGAGGACATCCTCGAGGAGATCGTCGGCGAGATCTCCGACGAGTACGACAGCGACGAGTTCACCGTCGAGAAGCTCGCCGACGGCTCGATTCGGGTCAGCTCACGGCTGCACGTCGACGACCTGGGCGAGCTGTTCGGCATCGGGCTGTCCGACGACGACGTCGACAGCGTGGGCGGGTTGATGGCCAAGCAGCTCGGGCGGGTGCCGATCCCAGGCGCCGAGGTCGAGGTGGGCGGCCTCCGGCTGGTAGCCGAGGGTCCTGCAGGCCGGCGCAACCAGGTGGCCACGATCGTCGCTACGAGGGTCGGCGGTGCGATGCCCGAGGTGCAGCGGCGGCAGGAACGGGCGTGACCGAGCTCGGTCCGGAAGACGCCAAGATCGTGATCCTTGCCCGGGCCACACGGGCGCGCACCGGTGCGGCCGAAGGAGCCGCCGTCCGTGACCTGGACGGACGCACGTACGCTGCCGCGCCTGTCTCGCTACCCTCCCTGCGGTTGTCGGCCTTGCAGGTGGCCGTCGCCATAGCCGTCTCCAGCGGAGCGTCGGGCCTGGAGGCTGCGGCTGTCGTCGGTGGCGACGGCGACGACGTGGGCGGTCTGGCCGCGGTGCGCGACCTCGGCGGGGCGGGCACGCCGGTGTTCGTGGCCGATCCGACAGGATCCGTGCTGCGTACGGAGGTGGCCTGAGTGTCGGCGACCCGCACGCGGTGCCGACCGGGAGCGCGCGCAGGCCGAGACCGACCGTCTCGACGAGCCCGCCGACGATGACCAGCACCCACGCCACGAGGAACACCCTCCCTCATTCCGGCGTGATCACGGGAACAACTGTGGGCTTGGCCAGCGGACGTTGCCGCGTTCACGTTCAACGACGTGTACCACCCTGCCAGTGCGACACTCATCCGTGTGACCCAGGCTCGAGACCGTCAGTTCCGTTCGGGCTTCGCGTGCTTCGTCGGCCGGCCGAACGCCGGCAAGTCGACGCTGACCAACGCCTTGGTGGGCGAGAAGGTCGCGATCACGTCGAGCAAGCCGCAGACGACCCGGCACGCGATCCGCGGGATCGTCCACCGCGACGACGGCCAGCTCGTCCTCGTCGACACACCGGGACTGCACCGGCCGCGCACGCTGCTGGGCCAACGGCTCAACGACGTCGTCCGCACCACCTGGGCCGAAGTCGACGCCATCGGCTTCTGCCTGCCCGCCGACCAGAAGGTCGGACCGGGGGACCGCTTCATCGCCGCCGAGATCGCCAAGGTGCGCCGGACGCCCAAGTTCGCACTCGTGACGAAGGCCGACCTCGCGTCGCGCGACGGGCTGGCTGTCCAGCTCTCCGCTGCGGCAGCCCTCGGTACGGACCTGGGCCTCGACTGGGCGGAGATCGTGCCGGTGTCGGCGACCACGGGCGACGGGCTGGAGGTCTTGGCCGATCTCCTGCTGGCGCAGATGCCGGAGGGACCCCCGTTGTACCCGGCGGGCGATCTCACGGACGAGCCGGAGGAGACCCTGGTCGCTGAGCTGGTCCGCGAGGCGGCCCTCGAGGGGGTGCAGAACGAACTGCCGCACTCCATCGCCGTCGTGGTCGACGAGATGATGCCGCGTGAGGACCGCCCCGCGGATCGGCCGCTGCTCGACGTCCACGTCAACGTCTACGTCGAGCGGGAGAGCCAGAAGGCGATCGTCATCGGCCGTGGCGGCTCGCGGCTTCGCGACGTCGGCACGAAGGCGCGCGGCCAGATCGAGCGACTGCTCGGCACGCCGGTGTACCTCGACCTGCACGTCAAGGTCGCCAAGGACTGGCAGCGCGACCCGAAGCAGTTGCGGAGAATGGGGTTCTGAGGGGTTGTACCAGACGGAGGTGCGTGCCGTCTTCGGCGAGACGATCGCGCTTCCCGCTGCGTTCGACATCGAGATCGACACCGCCGAGTTCCCGCGGCCATGACCGGTCTCGAATACCGGGTGGTCTCGGATGGTGAGAAGGCGTCGGACGTTCCACCGGGTGATCGTCTAGGCTCTCGACTCGTGCGGCACCTCGGCCTCCTTCTTGTCCGCCGCGGCGGGGCCAGCTAGACCGGCTCCCTCGCCGCGGGGATGCGCGCTGCCGGTCGCGCCAAGGGAGTCCTGCCGAGGAGAGCCAGAACGATGACCGCGCCCGTCCAGCCGTGGCCGCCGGCCCAGCAACCGTCCGGTATGCAACTGCACCGCTACCGCCCCTACCACGAACAGCTCGTCGTCGACCTGCCCGACCGCACCTGGCCCACCCGCCGGATCGAGGCCGCGCCGCAGTGGTGCGCCGTCGACCTGCGCGACGGCAACCAGGCGTTGATCGACCCGATGAGTCCGGAGCGCAAGAAGCGCATGTTCGACCTGCTCGTCGCCATGGGCTACAAGCAGATCGAGGTCGGCTTCCCGTCGGCCAGCCAGGCCGACTTCGACTTCGTGCGCCAGCTCGTCGAGGGCGACCGCATCCCCGACGATGTCGTCATCCAGGTGCTGACCCAGTGCCGCGAGCCGCTCATCGAGCGCACCTTCGAGTCGCTGCGCGGCGCCCGGTCGGCGATCCTGCACTTTTACAACTCGACCTCGATCCTGCAGCGCCGCGTCGTGTTCGGGCTCGACCGCGACGGCATCGCCGACATCGCCACCAGCGCCGCCCGGGTGGCGCAGAAGTACGCCCAGACGATCACGCCGGACACCGAGATCTACTGGGAGTACTCGCCGGAGTCCTACACGGGAACGGAGCTCGACTTCGCGCTCGACGTGTGCGGCCAGGTCGTCGACGTGCTCGACCCGTCCCCGGATCGCAAGCTGATCGTCAACCTGCCGGCCACTGTCGAGATGGCTACGCCGAACGTCTACGCCGACTCGATCGAGTGGATGCACCGCAACCTGCCCCGCCGCGAGTCGCTCGTGCTGTCGCTGCACCCACACAACGACCGCGGGACCGGCGTCGCCGCGGCCGAGCTGGGTCTGATGGCCGGCGCCGACCGCGTCGAGGGCTGCCTGTTCGGCAACGGCGAGCGGACCGGCAACGTCTGCCTGGTGACGCTGGGGATGAACCTGCTCAGCCAGGGCGTCGACCCGCAGATCGACTTCTCCGGCATCGACGAGATCCGCCGCACCGTCGAGTACTGCAACCAGCTCCCCGTGCCCGAGCGGCACCCGTACGGCGGTGACCTGGTCTTCACCGCCTTCTCGGGCAGCCACCAGGACGCGATCAAGAAAGGCTTCGAGGCCCTGGAACGTGAGGCCAAGGAAGCCGGGTCGGCGGTCGAGGACCTCGCGTGGGATGTGCCGTACCTCCCGATCGACCCCAAGGACATCGGCCGGAGCTACGAGGCCGTGATCCGGGTGAACTCGCAGTCCGGCAAGGGCGGCGTCGCCTACATCATGAAGGCCGAGCACCACCTCGACCTGCCGCGGCGCCTGCAGATCGAGTTCTCGGGCGTGATCCAGGCGGTCACCGACGGCGAGGGCGGCGAGGTCGAGCCGGCCCGCATGGGCGAGTTGTTCCGGGCCGAGTACCTCGACCGGGAGACCCCACTGGCGCTGAACTCGGTCCACACGTCATCAGCCGCGGGCGAGCGCGATGCCCTCGAGGTCGGTGTCTACGTCGACGGAGAGCACCACGTCCTGACCGGCACCGGAAACGGGCCGATCGACGCGTTCGTCGACGCGCTGGAAACCGTCGGCTACGACGTCCGCGTGCTCGACTACGCCGAGCACGCGCTCTCATCGGGGACCGATGCGACGGCCGCCGCCTACGTCGAATGCGCGATGGGCGGCGAGGTGTACTGGGGTGTCGGCATCGACCCGAACATCGTGACGGCGTCGCTGCGAGCCGTCGTGAGCGCCGTCAACCGTTCGTCGGGTGGTTCCTAGACGCCCTTGCCGCCGACCGGGTGGATCTCGATCTGCTCCGGCATGCCTTCCAGCAGCGGCAGAGACTTTCGATGAACGGACGCAGCTCGGGCGCTGTAGTGCCTCGGCGTGCTCCTCCTTGCTCGTCCACAGATCGGTCACCCAGATCAGGTTCGGGTCGTCGACGGATTCGCTGACGAGGTACACCATGCAGGCGGGATCGTGGTTGAACAGCCTGCCGGACTCGAGCAGAATCTCGACCACGCGATCACGCTGGCCGGGCTTAAACGGTGAGCTTGTTGAGCAGTGCGAGGTCATCTGCACGCCACGCTGCGACTACCGTGCGCCCGAAACGTCGAGGAACGTGTCGGGCTCCGGGGCGGCAGAGGCCGACATGCCCGGCAGCGTGGGCTTCGGGCGTCTTGGCTCACGCACGCCGGCGCCGCCTGCGCCGGGCCCGTGGCCGCCTGGGTCGTCGTCGCGTGGGTCGTCGTCGAAGAGTTCGTCGCTCAGGTCGTCTTGCTCCGGCCCAGGCAGATCACGTCCCCACGGGACCCGATGTCCTCGCCGCCGGCGTCTGGGCATGCGACCAGTGGACGCCCGGTGGGTCAGATGGTCAAGGGTCGCCTCGCAGCACACGCCCTGCTGTTCGCGCGTAGCGCAAGCCATTGTCCGCTCCGGCTGCCGGCGCGCGTCGTCCGCCGTCAGAATGTGATGTCGCCGAAGATCTCGGCCGCGTCAGGGGCGTAGAGCCAGGCGACGGTTGTTCCCAAGGCGACCAGCGCGCAGACGAGAACCGGCGCGGCCGCCGCCGCCTTCACCCAGCCCGCGCAGTGCTGCGCCGCCGCTTGGCGCAGGGCGAGCAGGCCGGTCGCCATGCCCACTCCGGCTGCCACAAGCCCCGGGACGTACTGCCACGCGTGGTTGATGAACTGCGGGTTGTACAGGAAGAGCGAGAAGACATCGTGGAGGAATGGCAGCCCGAGAACGGTCGCGGCCGTGATCACCAGGCTGGTGATGGCCAGCGCATCGGCGCGGAGCAGCGCGGACAGCCAGTGTGGTTCGACGGTGGGAGCGGGCTCGGCGTCGGGAACTGCGTCGTCCCGGCCAGGGTGGCTGTCCATCGTCTCCATCGGGCGGACTGTAGTACGTGTCCGGACCATGCGTCCGGCGCGGCCGAGGTCCGTTCACACCGCAACGCGCGACAATGGCGCGGTGAGCCTCTACCGCGACGAGGGTGTTGTCCTGCGCACCCAGAAGCTCGGGGAGGCCGACCGGATCGTCACGCTGCTGACCCGGGGTAACGGCCGGGTCCGCGCTGTCGCCAAGGGGGTTCGCCGGACGACCAGCCGGTTCGGGGCACGGCTGGAGCCTTTCATGCACGTCGACCTCCAGCTCGCGACCGGGCGTTCGCTCGACGTCGTGACCCAGGCCGAGACGATCGCGCCGTACGGCATGAGCATCACCGGCGACTACGCCCGGTACACCGCAAGCACGGCGATCCTCGAGACCGCGGAGCGGCTGGCCGCCGAAGAGCGGGAGCCGGCGCTGCAGCACTTTCTGCTGCTCGTGGGCGCGTTGAAGTCGATCGCCGAAGGGGCGCACGACCCCGGGCTCGTCCTCGACGCGTACCTGCTGCGCGGGCTGTCCGTGGCCGGGTTCGCGCCCAGTTTCGCCGACTGCGCGCGCTGCACCGCGGCCGGGCCGCACCGGTTCTTCTCGGTGCCTGCCGGCGGCATGGTGTGCGCAGACTGCCGACCGTCCGGCACCGTGGCTCCGGCCGCATCCACGGTTGCGCTCCTGGCCGCGCTGCTCAGCGGCGACTGGACGGTCGCCGACGCGAGCGAGCAGCGACCTCGTCGAGAGGCCAGCGGCATCGTCGCCGCCTTCCTGCAATGGCACCTCGAGCGCGGGCTGCGCTCGCTGCCGCTGGTGGAGCGGCGAGGTGACGAGCCGAGCGCGGTCAGATCGGTGGAGCGGGTGTGACGAGGGCATATGCTGCGCCGACGCCGCATCCGTCGGGTGCCCGGCCCCCGTCCATTCCCCGGGAGCTCGTTCCCCGTCACGTCGCGATCGTGATGGACGGCAACGGCCGGTGGGCCGGGCAACGCGGCCTGCCACGGACCAAGGGCCACGAGGCGGGCGAGGCCTCCCTGCTCGACGTCATCCACGGCGCGGTGGAGATCGGCGTGCGGTGCCTGTCGGCGTACGCGTTCTCGACCGAGAACTGGCGGCGCTCGCCGGACGAGGTCCGGTTCCTCATGGGCTTCAACCGCGACGTCATCCACCGCCGGCGCGACGAGCTGGACGCACTGGGCGTCCGGGTGCGCTGGGCGGGGCGCCGGCCACGGCTGTGGAAGAGCGTCATCGCCGAGCTCGAGGAGGCCGAGCGGCGGACGAGAAACAACGACGTGATCACGCTGCAGTTCTGCGTCAACTACGGCGGCCGGGCCGAGATTGCCGACGCCGCCGCGGCGCTGGCCGCAGACGTGGCCGCCGGCAGGGTCCGGCCGGCCAAGGTCGACGAGAAGACGCTGCGCCGGTACCTCTACAACCCGGACCTGCCCGATGTCGACCTGTTCGTGCGGTCCTCGGGGGAACAGCGGACGTCCAACTTCCTGCCGTGGCAGGCCGCGTACGCCGAGATGGTCTTTCTCGATACGCTCTGGCCGGACTTCGATCGCCGCCACCTCTGGCAGGCCGTCGAGACGTACGCCCGCCGCCATCGCCGCTACGGCGGCGCCGACCCGCAGTGACCGCCGGGTGACGGCGTGCGTCGAGCGAGCATGGCACGTTGAACTGCTCCACAAACCGGGGCTTTTTGCACTCGACAGCAACGGTTCAGCGTGCCATGAGCAACAGCTCAGCGTGCCATGAGCCTCTGCGGGGCGGCGGCGCGGCGCTGGCGGGTGGCCTCGTAGAGCACGACGGTGGCGGCGGCCGCGACGTTGAGTGAGCTGGCGCAGCCGCTCATCGGAATCCGCACGACGGCGTCGCATGCTTCCCGCCAGGCCACGCTCATGCCCACCGTCTCGTTGCCGACGACGAGCACGGTGGGCCCGGTGAAGTCGTGGCCGTCGACGTCGACCGTGCCGGTCTCGTCGGTCCCGACGAGCTGGCCACCGGTGCGCCGGGCCCAGGAGACCACCTCGGCGGGCGAAGCGGCACGCACCGCCGGGACGGCGAACAGCGACCCTGTGCTCGCTCGAACCGTCTTGGGGTCGTAGACGTCCGCCGCGTGGCCGGTGACGACCAGGCCGTCGGCACCGAAGGCGTCGATCGAGCGTACGACGGTGCCGAGGTTGCCCGGGCTGGCAGCGTGGACGAGACCGGGATCCGGTCCAACTGGTCCGGCGGCATCTCGGCGACGACGACGAGCTCGGGCGGCTCGTCGGTCTTCTCGCCCAGCTCGGCGAGCAGTTCGGGCGCCATGGGCACGAGCTCGGCGTCGACCCGATCCAGCAGCCGAGCCGCCCACTCCGACCGGCGACCGGTGGCGGCGTGGAGCAGCGCGCGGATCGTCCACCCGTTCGACACGGCCTGTGTGATCGGGCGGACGCCGTGGACGAGGAACTCGCCGGCCCGGTGCCTCGTGGTCCGGTTGGTGAGCAGCGCCTGCCACTGCTGGAACCGGGCGTTCCGCGACGTGATGGCCGGTGCCACGTCAGTGCTCGTCGTAATGCGGGCCGTGAGCTGCATGCAGGTGCCCATCGTGCAAGTAGTCGGTGTGGTCCTCGTGCGAGACGGCCGGATGGCCGCAGCTCACGCCGTGCACGTGCCGGTGATCTTCGGCGGCGACGTGGACACCGGCGAGCCTCGGATCCTCGCCGTCGGCCCGCAGGTACCTGCGGTGACGCAGCAGCGAGCCGACCGGCCAGGCGAGGGCGAAGCCGATCAGCGCGATGACGACGATGCTCGCGCCGGGCGCCACGTCGACGTAGTAGGAGAAGACGACCCCGGTCAGCGACGGGATCACGCCGAGCACGAGAGCGAGAGCGAACGTCGCCCGGAACCCGCGGGTCAGCTGTTGAGCCGTCGCAACCGGGACGACCATGAGGGCGCTGACCAGCAGCAGGCCGACTGTCCGCATCGCAACGGTGACCGTGACGGCGGCCATGACCGCGATCAGCACGTTGTAGACGCGGACCGAGAGCCCGGCGACGCGGGCGTACTCCTCGTCCTGGCAGACCGCGAACAGCTGCGGCCGCAGCCCGACGCAGAGCACCAGCACGACGGCCGCCAGCCCGACGATGACCCACAGGTCGGTCACCGACACCGTGGTGATGGAACCGAACAGGTACGTGTTGAGTGTCGCCGCCGTGCTGCCGGCCAGGCCGGTCAGCAGAACGCCACCGGCGATGCCGCCATAGAAGAGCATGGCCAGCGCGACGTCCGCCGACGCTCGGCCGCGCGCACGGACGAACTCGATGAGCACCGCCCCGATCGTCGCCACGACCACAGCAGTCCATACCGGCGCCCATCCGGTGAGCAGTCCGAGCGCGACGCCGGTGAGGGCGACGTGCCCGAGACCGTCGCCCATCAGCGCCAGCCGGCGCTGGACGAGGTAGGTCCCGATGGCAGGAGCGGCGAGCCCGGTCAGCAGTGCGGCCAGCAGGGCCCGCTGCATGAAGTCGTAGCTCAGCAGGCTCATCCGAACAGGCCCGTTCCGGCGTCGTCGCCGTGGACGTGGTCGTGCGGTGCGCCGGCGTAGGCCGGTGGCACGGGGAGCGGGCCGTCGTGCACGATCCGGCCGCCGTCGAGCACGACGCCGCGGTCGACCAGCGGCGCCAGCAAACCCATCTCGTGCAGCACCAGCAGGACCGTACGACCGGACGCGACGAACGTGCGCAGCGCCCGGGCGAACGCCTCCTGGCTGCGCCGGTCGACACCGGCGTTGGGCTCGTCGAGGACGAGCAGGTCAGGCTCTCCCGCGGCGGCGCGGGCGATCAGCACCCGCTGCTGCTGCCCCCCGGACAGCTCCGACACGCTCTCGTCGGCCCGGTCGGAGAGCCCGACGAGCTCGATCGCCTCCCCGACCGCCGACCGGTCGCGGCGCGACGCGGCTCGGAACAGGCTCCGGCGGGCGAGCCGGCCGGACCCGACGACCTCGCGGACCGTGGCCGGAACTCCGCCGGCTGCCGTGGTGCGTTGCGGTACGTAGCCGATGCGTGACCAGTCGCGAAAGGCGGTGAGCGGCGCCCCGAACAGCCACACGTCCCCAGAGGTCAGCGGGACCAATCCGACTGCGGCCCGCACCAGCGTCGACTTGCCGGACCCGTTGGCGCCGAGCAGGGTCACGACCCCGCCGGCTGGCACGGTCAGATCGACACCGTGGAGGACCGTCCGGTCGCCCAGCGCGACGACGGCGCCGCGCACCTCGACGACACCGTCGGAACCTGTCATGAGCAGCCGTTCGCCTCCCTGAGGGCGTCCAGGTTAGCCCGCATGAGGCTGAAGTAGTCCTCGTCGGCGGCGTCGTCTGCCAGCCCTTCGATCGGGTCGAGCACGGCCGTGTCGATCGCGAGGTCGTCGGCCAGAGTCTCGGCGACCTGCGGGCTCACCAGCGTTTCGTAGAAGATCGTCGTGACGCCCTCCTCCTCGACGACGTGCTGTACTTCGGCCAGCCGCGCAGGGGAGGGCTCGGCGTCGGGGGAGAGGCCGGAGATGCCGACCATGTCGAGGCCGTAGCGGTCCGCGAGGTATCCGAAGGCGGCGTGGCTCGTGACGAAGACCTGCCGCTCGCATCGGCCCAGTCCGGACTCGTACTCCCGGTCGAGGCCGGTCAGCTCGGCGACGAGATCGTCGGCGCGTTCGTGGATGGCGTCGGCCTGAGCGGGGATCAGCTCGGTGAGCCGGTCCGCGACGGTCTGCGAGACTGCGGCGACGTTGGTCGGGTCGAGCCAGAGGTGCGGGTCACCCTCGAGGCCGCCGTGCTCGTGTCCCTCCTCCTCGCCTTCGTGCTCGTCTTCGCCGGCCGGCAGGAGGTCCACGATCTCGGCGACGTCCAGCGAGCGGCTCGCGGCGTTCTGCTCGACGGCCTCGTCGACAGCGGGCTGGAAGCCGTGCAGGTAGAGGACGAGATCCGCGTGGGCGATGCTGCCGACCTGTTGGCCGGTCAGCTCGAGGTCGTGCGGCTCGACGCCGGGCTGGGTGAGGTTCTCGACGGTGGCATCCGGACCGGCGATCCGTTCGGCCAGGAAGGCGAGCGGATAGAAGGACGTCAGGACGGTCGGTCCGCTCTGCGATGCCGCCGTTCCGCTCGTCCCGCAGCCGACGAATGACAGGCTTGCGACGGTGGCAAGGGCGACGACGCTGGCACTTCGACCCCTGATTGTCATGAGAGCCATTCTCATCAAGACGGACTGGGTCTGTCAAAGGCGACTGGGCATCCGGTGCGTCACGCGGCGAGCAGCGCGACGCCGAGGCCGGCGACCAGCAGTCCCAGGCCTTGGATCCGGCGGAGCCGCTCGGTGTGGACCAGCCGGGCGAGGAGCACGGTGACCGCCGGATACAGCGAGGTGATCACGGCTGCCAAGCTGAGCAGACCTGCCCGCACGGCGAGCAGGTAGAACATGTTGCCGAGAGCGTCGAACAGCCCGGCCGCGACCGCCAGCGCCACGACGGTACGTTCGCCCGAGACCCGGACGGCCAAGGCCATGACCGCGACCACGGCCACGAGTACGGCCGCCCCACGAGAGCCCACGAGGGGCCACATGCCGGTGGCCTCGTCGGCCTGGCGGATGACCACGAAGAACAGGCCGAACCCTGACCCCGAGGCGAACGCCAACACGGCGCCGCGGCCGGGGCGCACCCGGCGGCGGTCGTTGGTCCGCTCCAAGCTGACCAGCGCGATGGCTGCCAGGCACAGCGCGACGCCGAGGTAGACCTGCGCACTGAGCTGCTCGCCGATGACGAGGGCGTATCCGATCGGCAGCAGTGCCGCGGTGAGCGCCGACACCGGAGCGACAACACTCATCGGACCGGCCGCCAGTGCTGCGTACAGGATCGGCAGACCGACTCCGCCGGCCAGCCCGGCGAGTGCGCCCCAACCGAAGGCGGCCCACGTCGGGGTTCCTGGAGTCAGGAACGCAACGGCGAGGAGCGCGACGAGCCCGATCGGTGTGCTGACCAGGAGGACGGCGAGGGGCGCAGCCCGCCGGGAGGCCGAGCCGCCGAGGAAGTCGCCGGTCCCGTAGGACAGGGCCGCGCCGAGAGACAAGAGGATGACCACGCCGGTCAGTCTAATGCTCTACGTGGTGCATTGGATCGCACCGGCCGCTGATGAGACCATACCCGGCATGACAGCCGCCGGCGAGGGCTCGGTGTCCCGGGCAGTTGCCCACAACGTGCGTGCCAACCGGGTGGCGCGGGGGTGGAGCCTCGACGCGCTGTCGGCTCGGTCCGGTGTCAGCAAGGGCGTGCTGGTCGCGCTCGAACAGGGTCGCAGCAACCCCAACCTCACCACCCTGGTGCGGGTCGCCGACTGCTTCGGCCTGCCGATCACCAGCCTCGTCGAGGTGGGCGACACGCCCGTCGTGCGCGTCGTGCCACCGGAGAAGCGGCTCGACCTCTGGCGCGGACCGGAAGGCGGTCGTGGCACGTTGCTGGCCAGCACAGATCCGCCGCATGCCATCGAGTTGTGGCGGTGGGAGATCCGGCCGGGAGAGCTGCGGGAGTCGGCCGCGCACGCAGCAGGGGTCCGCGAGTTGATCAATGTCGAGTCCGGCCTGCTGCACCTCAGGGTGGACACCGACGTGTTCCAGGTACCCGCCGGGACCTGCGCCGTCCTGCCCGGGGATCGTGAGCACTCCTACGCAGCCGGGGACGACGAGCCGGTCCGGTTCGTGCTCGCCGTCCTGGTGCCGCCGGCCTGAGCTCCTGGCCGGTCAGAGAACGCCGGCCGCCCGGGCGACCACAGCGGCGACCAGCAGAAGGACGACGACGGCCCGGATGGCCCGAGCGCGTGGCTCCAGCCGTGGCCAGGCGAGCACGAGCAGCCACGCCAGGAACAGGACGACCAGGCCGAGCAGCAGCGGGCCCCATGGCGCGGGCGCGAGCAGTCCACCGAGCAGGATCGCCGCAGGTAGGAGCCCGACCAGCCACCGGGGCATCGCCGTCAGCCGCGTCAGCACCGGCAGGCTGGCCCGTTCCAACGCGGCGCGAGCGCCCGGCGGCGTGGGCGGTGGCGCGGGTGCCGGGCGCCTGGTTCCGCCCTGCCT
>JBOGDS010000021.1:0-52231 GCA_050743075.1 Jiangellaceae bacterium
CAGCCCAGAACGGCTGATACAACTCGGCGACCAACTCGTTGGAGAAACGTGCAGTCATCGTCAACACCTCACAAGGATCGATCAATCAGGTGGGTGTTGCGACCACCGCATGAACCTGGGGATATCCTCCGGGAACGGTGGTCCCGGTGGCACGACGTGGTACGCGAAGAAGCCGCTGAGCTCACGCGGAGCGTCGGGAAGGAACTCGCGGTACGCAGTCAGCACCTCCGCGCCCTGCTCGGCGGCCCAGAACGTCGGCCCTCCGACGAAGTTCGAGACGTCGTTCAGGCGGAACGTGAAGGACGTGACGACGCCGAAGTTGCCGCCACCGCCGCGCAGCGCCCAGAACAGGTCCGGGTGCTCGTCCGCGCTCGCGCGCACCCGCTCGCCGGACGCCAGGACGACGTCGGCTTCGAGCAGATTGTCGATTGCCAGGCCGTACTTGCGCGTCAGGTGCCCGAGCCCGCCGCCCAGCGTCAGACCGCCCACCCCGGTCGTCGAGATGATCCCGCTCGGAGTCGCGAGGCCGTGCGCGCCGGTTGCCCGATCGACCTGGCCCCAGGTGCAGCCGCCGGCGACCCGCACGGTCCGTGCGTCCGGATTCACTGCCACCGCGTCGAGCGCAGCGAGGTCGATGACGACGCCGCCGTCAACGGTCCCGAGTCCGCCACCGTTGTGGCCACCACCTCGGATGGCGAGGAGCAAGCCCTGGTCGCGGGCGAATCTCACCGTCCTCGCGATGTCGTCCTCGGTCCGCACCCTGGCGACGAGCGCCGGCCTGCGGTCGATCATCGCGTTGTACACGCGTCGCGCCTCGTCGTAGTCGGCGTCGTCGGGGCCGATCAGCCGTCCGTTGAAGTCCGCGAGGGACTCGCGGGCGACGTGGGCCGTCTCCAGCAGTGTCATGGTGCGTCCTCTCGTGTTGTCCTCTCAGGTGTACGGGGCCGCGTCACGGTCCGCATCGGGGACCGATACCTGTCTCGGCGACGCCGGTACCTATATCTGCGAGATGTTCGGTCGGACGACCGATCCACGCATCGAACACCGGCACAACCCGAGTGTCAAGGGCTGTACTGCGAGGGAGTCTTGCGTCATGCTTGTGCTCGGTCATTCGACCGACCGGAGGATGTGACATGCCTGAGGCCGTACTCGGAACGACGGCGACCTCCGTCTTGGACGCCGCCCGCAAGCGCCTTCTTCAGGACGGCTACGCGGCCATGTCGACCCGAGGCGTAGCGAGCGAGGCCGGAGTCCCGTTGAGCCAGCTGCACTACCACTTCGGCTCGAAGGGGGGGCTGATGCTGGCGCTCCTCGAGTACGAGAACCAGCGGCGGCTGTCGCGGCAGAGCGCGATGTATGGCCAGGACTTGCCGCTGTGGCAGCGATACGAGCAGGCGTGCGACTTCCTCGACGACGACCTCGAATCCGGCTACGTCCGGGTGCTTCAGGAACTGATGGCCGCGGGATGGTCCACACCCGAGCTCGCGTCGGCCGCTCGCGACCTGCTCCGTGGCTGGTACGTGCTGCTGACCGACGTCGCCCGCGAGGCCGCGCAGCGGTTCGGAGGTCTCGGCCCGTTCACGCCCGATGAGCTCGCGACGTTGATCGGCGCCTCGTTCCTGGGTGCCGAATCGCTGCTGCTTCTCGGCTTTGATCGCCGCGATCTGCCGGTCAGGTCCGCACTCAGGCGGGTCGGCATCGTCATTCGCACGTTCGAGGAGGCCACTGAGGCCGCCGGAGGACCACCGTGAGGAGTCGAGAACCAGACGCCAGCGGTGACGTCGAACGCGATGGCGTCAAGCTCTACTACGAGGTGTTCGGCGACGGGGACCCGACGGTCTTGCTGCTGCCAACCTGGTCGATCGTCCACTCGCGGGCGTGGAAGGCGCAGATCGGCTACCTGGCTCGCAAGCACCGTGTGGTCACCTTCGACGGTCGAGGGAACGGTCGATCCGGCAGCCCTGCGGCCGCAGAGGCCTACACGCACCGGGAGTTCGTCGCCGACACCATCGCCGTGATGGACGCCACCGACACCGACCGCGCGGTGCTCGTCGCGTTGTCCATGGGCGCGCTGTGGGGAACCCAGCTCGCGGCCGACAAGCCGGACCGCGTCCTCGGGCTCGTCTGCATCGGCCCAGCCGTCCCCTTCGGTGACCGCCATCCGGACCGGGAGGCGGTCTCGTTCGATGACGAGCTCGACACGACCGACGGCTGGGCGAAGTACAACCGGCATTACTGGGTCGACGGCGACTACCACGACTTCCTCGGCTTCTTCTTCGGCCAGATGTTCAGCGAACCCCACTCGACGAAGCAGATCGAGGACTGTGTGGGTTGGGGCCACGAGATCGCCCCCGAGACCCTCGTCGCGACGCAGGACGGGGCATCGACCCTCGACGCGCAGCGCTTCCGGGACACCTGCGGACGGGTGGACTGCCCGGTGCTGGTGATCCACGGACACGAGGATGCCATCCGGGCGCACGAGAGCGGCGTCGCCTTCGCGGAAGCGACTGGCGGATCGCTGGTGACGATCACGGGGGGCGGGCACGGACCGTTGGCGCGCGATCCGGTCAAGACCAACCTGCTGATCGAGGAGTTCATCGGGACCGTCTCGTCGACTCCGCCCACCCGGCGGCTCTGGACACGCGCGCTCAACCGCCCCAAGCGGGCGTTGTACGTGTCGTCGCCGATCGGCCTCGGGCACGCACGCCGCGACATTGCCATCGCGCAAGAACTACGACGCCTCCATCCTGATCTCGAGATCGACTGGCTGGCACAACACCCCGTGACCACGGTCCTGTCGAGCGATGGCGAGCGGATCCATCCGGCCTCCGCACACCTGACGGCGTCCGCGAGCTCACTGAGCTCGCGTTCGCGCTCCAGGATCGAAGACCGTGGCACTCCGCCATCGTGACACGGGGGGTCGGCTCGAACGACCCGAATCGGGATCGCCAGGATGTGCCCATGGACCTGCGCACCGAGCTCAACTTCGACGCCGACCCGGCGACCGTCTTCGCCATGTTCACCGACGACGCCTATCTGGCGCGGAAGGCAGCGGCGACCGGAGCGCTCCGTCACGACAGCTCGGTGATCCGCGACGGCGACCGGGTGACGGTCCGCCTGCTGCGGGTGATGCCACCGGAGGTTCCCGATTTCGTCCGTCGGTTCGTCGGTGACACGATCGACCTCGACCAGACCGATGTCTGGGGGCCGGCCGCGGCGGACGGCTCGCGTACCGGTTCGATCCGGATCGGGATGGGGGGCGCGCCGGTCAACCTCGCCGGCGGCATGACGTTGGCGCCGTCCAGGAGCGGCAGCACGGCGACGATCGACGCCAAGGTCAAGGCGTCGGTACCGCTGCTCGGCGGCAAGATCGAGAAGGCCGTGCACGACGCCGTGGTCCAGGCTGTGCGGGTGGAGGAGCGGGTCGGGCGAGCCTGGCTCGATGGCGACCGCTGAGACCATCAAGGCTCGACGCGCGCACCCTTGCCGACGACGGTGATCCCGGTCGCGCTCACCGTGTAGCCGCGAGCCCGGTCCGCGTCCTTGTCCACGCCCACCTCGGCGCCCTTCGCGATCACGACGTTCTTGTCCAGGATCGCGTCGCGGACGACGGCCGACGCCTCCACCCGCACCCCGTCCAGCAGCACCGTTCGCCCCACGACTGCGCCCTCGCGGATCTCGACCCCCGCGGAGAGCACCGCGTGGTCGGCCAGTCCGCCGGCGATGATGCAGCCGCTGTTGAGGATCGACTCGTGCGCTTCGCCGCCTTCGACGATCTTTGCTCCGGGCAGCTGCGGGTGGCTGGTGAGGATCGGCCACTCCCGGTTGTAGAGGTTGAACAACGGGTCGATCGAGACCAGGTCCATGTGTGCCTCGTGGTAGGCGTCTAGGGTTCCGACATCCCGCCAGTAGCCGTGGTCGCGCGCGGTCGTGCCGGGCACCTCGTTGGTGTCGAAGTCGTAGACGTGGGCGTCTCCGCGCCCGGCCAGCATCGGGATGATGTTGCCCCCCATGTCGTGGACCGAGCCCTCGTCGCCGGCGTCGACGAGCAGGGCGTCGAGGAGCACCTCCGTCGAGAAGACGTAGTTGCCCATCGACGCGTAGCACTGTTCCGGGTCGTCCGGCAGTCCAGGGGGATCCGCAGGTTTCTCCAGGAAGGCGTCGATCCGCCGCCCGTCGCCGGTCTGGATGATCCCGAACGCGTTCGCGCCGTCCCGCGGCACCCGGATGCCGGCGACCGTCACGCCGGCGCCGCTCCCCATGTGCGCGTCGATCATCTGGCGTGGGTCCATCCGGTACACATGGTCCGCGCCGAACACCACGACGTGGTCGGGGGTCTCGTCGTAGACCAGGTTCAGGGACTGGAAGATGGCATCGGCGCTGCCCTGGTACCACCGCGGCCCGAGCCGCTGCTGCGCCGGTACGGGAGTCACGTACTGGCCCAGGATCGTGCTCATCCGCCAGGTCACCGAGATGTGGCGGTCCAGCGAGTGCGACTTGTACTGGGTCAGGACGCAGATCCGGTCGATGCCGCCGTTGACCAGGTTCGACAGAACGAAGTCGACCAGCCGGTAGCTCCCGCCGAACGGCACCGCGGGCTTGGCCCGGTCCGCGGTCAGCGGCATCAGCCGCTTGCCCTCCCCGCCGGCGAGGACGATCCCGAGGACATGCGGTCCGGAGCCCACGATCAGACACTAGTGGTCCGCTCCTCCGTGTGAACGGCATGGCTCAGGCCCCCTGCGCCGCGCAAGGATGGGAGTGTGCCCGAGCTGATCCCTGCCATGACCCGGGTCCATCGTTCCTGGCTGGATGCGCTCGCGGAGCCCGAGTACGAGCCCCGGTGGGCCGAGGACCTCGATCTCACCCGGCTAGCCGACCCACTCCAGTTCGACGCGTATGTCGCGGGCCAGCGAGCGCAGGCCGGGAACGACACCGCGCGTCCGCCGGGCTGGGTGCCCGCGACGTACCTCTGGTACGTCGACGGTTCGGAGTTCCTCGGCCGCCTGTCGATCCGACACCGGCTGACGCCGTGGCTCTTCGAGTACGGCGGGCATGTCGGCTACGACGTGCGCCCGTCGGCGCGCCGGCGCGGGCACGCGACGGCCATGCTCCAGCTGGCACTGCCCTGGTGCCGGGCCCTCGGCATCGAGCCGGCGTTGGTGACCTGCGACGTCGACAACATCCCCTCGCGTCGGGTCATCGAGCACGCCGGGGGCCAGTTCGAGGACGAACGCGATGGCAAGCTCCGCTTCTGGGTGCCGACGAGGGTCCCCCAGAGTGTCGAGGACGTCGGCTGATGCGGATCGCGATCCTGACCAGAGAGTTTCCCCCATACGTCTACGGCGGCGCCGGCGTCCACGTCGGGTCGCTCGTACGTGAGCTGCGGCGGTTCTCGCCGGAGGTCCTCGTCGACGTGCACGCCACCGGTGAGCCGCGCGACGGTACCGCGACGTACGCCGAGGACGACCCCCGGATGCCCGGCGCGAACCCGGCACTGCGGGTCATGAGCGCCGACCTGGTGATGGCCGCGGTCCTCGGCCACGCAGACGTCCTGCATTCGCACACGTGGTACGCCAACTTCGCCGGCCAGGTCGCCTCGCTCCTGCACGACGTGCCGCACGTGGTCACCGCGCACTCGCTCGAACCGTTGCGGCCGTGGAAGGCCGAGCAGCTCGGCGGCGGTTACCGGCTCTCGTCCTGGGTGGAGAAGACAGCCGTCGAGGCGGCAGCGGCCGTGATCGCTGTCAGCCACGGCATGCGCTCCGACATCCTCGCGTGCTACCCGCAGGTCGATCCGGCGCGGGTCCACGTCGTGCACAACGGGATCGACACCGACTTCTACCGGCCGGTCGACGAGACCGACGTGGTGGAGCGGCTCGGCGTCGACCCTCATCGCCCGTCGGTGGCATTCGTCGGGCGGATCACCCGGCAGAAGGGGGTTCCCCACCTGCTGCGCGCCGCCCTGCGCCTCGACCCGTCGATCCAGCTCGTCCTCCTGGCCGGCGCTGCGGACACGCCGGAGTTGGCGCGCGAGACGGATCGGCTGGTGGCGCAGCTACGAGCGGAGCGGACCGGCGTCGTGCTGGTGAGCGAGATGCTGCCGCGGGAGGACGTCCGCCAGGTGTTGTCGCACGCGACGGTGTTCTGCTGCCCGTCCGTCTACGAGCCGCTCGGGATCGTGAACCTGGAGGCGATGGCATGCTCGACCGCCGTGGTCGCCAGCGACGTCGGCGGTATTCCGGAGGTCGTCGACGACGGCGTGACCGGCACCCTGGTTCGCTACGACGCCACTGACCATGCAGCCTTCGAGGCCGGGCTGGCCGAGGCGATCGACGCTCTCGCCGCCGACCCGGAGCGGGCAGCCACGATGGGCCGGGCCGGCCGTGAGCGCGCCGTCGCCGAGTTCGGCTGGGACGCGGTCGCGGCCCGGACGGTCGACGTGTACCGCTCGGCTCTCGGCCAGTCCCGCAGCTTCGACAGCTGACCATTCGCCAGCGCCCACTTGTTACCGTGCTGGCGTGCCGAACGAGCCTGGAGACTGGCTGATCCCAGACCGCTTGCTCGCGTGCGCCTACCCATCGGGCCCGGATGGGCTGGCCGGTCTCGCCGAGCTGGGCATCGCCATCGTCGTCAACCTGCATGAACGCGGTCACGAGCCGGCGCGCCTCGATCAGCTCGGCCTGACCGAGGTACATCTGCCAGTGCCCGACTTCTCCGCACCGACGTCCGAGCAGCTCGCAGCGGGCATGCAGGCGATCGGCGAGGCGCTCGCTGGCGGACAGAACGTCGCCGTGCACTGCGCTGCCGGCCTCGGCCGGACGGGCACCATGCTGGCCTGCTATCTCGTCTCAACCGGGCTCACCCCAGCCACGGCGATCGAGCGCGTCCGAGCGGTCCGTCCGGGCTCGGTCGAGACGCCGGCTCAGGT
The DNA here is from genome assembly GCA_050743075.1 of Jiangellaceae bacterium. Lineage (GTDB taxonomy): Bacteria > Actinomycetota > Actinomycetes > Jiangellales > Jiangellaceae > JBOGDS01. Next base: position 6,929 of record JBOGDS010000021.1, read on the forward strand.
GGCGGCGATCGAGGCGTTCGGCCACCGTCGTACGAATCGAGGAAGAATGCGCTGAGGCGCACCGCACAGCCGGGCACATAGGTCGTCGATGACTCTTACGAAGTTCGGCGCACCCGATGCGCTCCAGCGTAGACATTCATGCCGCCGCCGCGGACGAACCCGAGCAACGTGATCCCGGTGTCGATCGCCAGGTCGACGGCCAGGCTGGACGGCGCCGAGATCGCCGACAGCACCGGAATCCCGGCCATGGCTGCCTTCTGGACCAGCTCGAACGAGGCCCGGCCCGAGACCTGCAGCACGTGACCGGACAGCGGGAGCGCGTCCTTGCGCAGCGCCGCGCCGACGACCTTGTCGACGGCGTTGTGCCGGCCGACGTCCTCCCGGACGCACACGACATCACCGCCGGCCGTGAACAGTCCCGCAGCGTGCAGGCCGCCGGTGCGGTCGAACGCCCGCTGGTCCGCGCGCAGCCGGTCGGGCAGCAGGGCGACCGTCCCCGGGTCCACGGCCACCGGGTCGTCGCCGAGCGGCCAGCGCAGCGCCGAGCACGCCTCGGCAACGCTGTCGGACCCGCACACGCCGCAGGCGCTCGTCGTGGCGAACGCCCGTGGCCGCGGCGCTACAACGTGGTCCGCGAGGCTGACCTCGACGGTGTTGTCCTCGTCGGGACACAGCCGCATGGCAACGACGTCGGACGCAGCAGCCACCGCCCCTTCGGCGACCAGCCAGCCCGCCACCAGGTCGAAGTCGTCGCCCGGCGTCCGCATGGTCGTCGTCAGTACAACGGAGCCGACGCGGATCTGCAGCGGCTCCTCGACCGCGAGCGTGTCCGGCCGCTCGCTGCGCTCGCCGTCGCGCAGTCGCAGCACCGGCCGGCGCGTCGTCACCCTGCCCACCACCCCAGTCTGAACGGTCATGGCCAGAACCGGAACCTCGACGTACGGTCGGAGCATGCCGAAACGGCCACCCGTCGACGACGTGGGCGACGAGAAGGTCCGGGTCACCCGCCCCGAGCGCACCGCGGCCGGCCTACCGGGCGTACGACACGGTCTGCAGGACGTGGTCGAGCAGTCCGGGGTCGTCCGCGGCGTCCGCGCGCTGCGGCTGGTGAACCAGCAGCGCGGCTTCGACTGCCCCGGCTGTGCCTGGCCGGAGCCGGGGAAGCCGCATCTGGCCGAGTTCTGCGAGAACGGCGCCAAGGCCGTCGCCGAGGAGACCACCGTGCGACGCGTCGACGCCGCCTTCTTTGCGGCGCACCCGGTCAGTGAGCTGCTCACCCGTTCCGATCACTGGCTCGGCCAGCAGGGCCGACTCAGCGCGCCGGCGCTACGCGAGGCGGGGACCGACCAGTACCGGACCGTGTCCTGGGACGACGCGTTCGGCGTTGTCGCCGGCGAGCTGGCACAGATGGACTCGCCGGACCAGGCCGTGTTCTACACGTCCGGGCGCACCAGCAACGAGGCCGCCTTCCTGTACCAGTTGTTCGCGCGCAAGCTCGGCACCAACAATCTGCCCGACTGCTCGAACATGTGCCACGAGTCGTCCGGTGCTGCGCTGACCGAGACACTGGGCGCCGGCAAGGGCAGCGTGTCTCTCACCGACATCACCGACCATGCCGATCTGATCGTGATCGTCGGTCAGAACCCCGGCACCAACCATCCACGCATGCTCACTGCCCTCGAGCAGGCCAAACGCCGCGGCGCCCGGATCGTGGCGGTCAACCCCCTGCCGGAAGCAGGGCTGATCGCGTTCAAGAACCCCCAGCGGGTGCGCGGCATCGTCGGCAAGGGCACACCGCTCGCCGACCTGTTCCTGCAGATCCGGGTCGCCGGCGACCTGGCGTTCTTCCAGGCCGCGAACCGGCTGCTGGTCGAAGCCGACGACCTCGACCACGACTTCATCGCCGCCCACACGACAGGGTTCGATGCCGCTGTGAAGGGCTGGGCGGCGCTCGACTGGGCTGATGTCGACGACGCCACCGGGCTCACCCGGACCCAGATCGGAGCGTTCGTCAACGAGGTACGCCGCGCGAGCAATGTGATCGTGTGCTGGGCGATGGGGCTGACCCAGCACAAGCACGCCGTTCCGACGATCCGCGAGATCGTCAACTTCCTCCTGCTACGCGGCAACATCGGCCGGCCGGGCGCGGGTGTCTGCCCGGTGCGGGGGCACAGCAATGTGCAGGGCGACCGGACGATGGGGATCTGGGAGAAGCCGCCGTCGTGGTTCCTCGACGCGCTCGGCACGGAGTTCGCCTTCTCCCCGCCGCGCGCCCCTGGTCACGACACCGTCGAGGCGATCCGGGCCATGCGCGACGGGACGGTTCGGGTCTTCATGGCCATGGGAGGGAACTTCGCGGCGGCGACGCCCGACACTGCCGTCACAACCGAAGCCATGCGGCGCGTGCCGCTGACCGTCCACGTCTCGACCAAGCTCAACCGGTCGCACGCCCTGGCCGGGCTGCGGTCGCTGATCCTGCCGTGCCTGGGCCGCACGGAAGTGGACGTACAGGCCGGTGGGGAGCAGTTCGTCACGGTCGAGGACTCGATGAGCGTGGTGCACGCTTCGCGGGGATCGTTGCCGCCCGCGTCGGCGTCGTTGCGAAGCGAGGTCGCCATCGTCTGCGGGCTGGCCCGACGGGTTCTGGGTCCCGACGACCCGACGCCGTGGGAGGCCATGGCGGCGGACTACGGCGTGGTCCGGGACCAGGTCTCGCGGGTCGTGCCTGGGTTCACCGACTTCGAGGCCAAGGTTGCTCAGCCGGGCGGCTTCGTCCTTCCCCATCCGCCCCGCGACGAGCGCCGATTCCCGACGGCCAGCGGCAAGGCGCAGTTCAGCGTCAACCCGCTGGCGGTGTTGCGGGTGCCGCCCGGCCGCCTGCTGCTGCAGACCGTTCGCTCGCACGACCAGTTCAACACCACGATCTACGGAATGGACGACCGCTACCGCGGCATCCACGGTGGACGCCGCGTCGTGTTCGTAAACCCCGACGACCTGCGCGACCTCGGCATCGCCGACGGCACGACCGTCGACCTGGTCAGCGAGTGGACCGACGGCGACCGGCGGGCGTCGGCCTTCCGGGTCGTCGCCTACCCGACGGCTCGCGGCTGCGCAGCCACATACTTCCCCGAGGCGAACGTGCTCGTCCCGCTCGACCACACCGCCGAGGTCAGCGGCACCCCGGCGTCGAAGTCTGTGATCATCCGCCTCGATCCCACGGGCTGAGGTCGCGGATGCCCGTCAGTCCAGCCAACGGCGGGGAACCCCCGGACGGTGGGATACAGCTGTCACATTGAGTCCGCTGCGTATCCACTCGCACGCATTCACCTGGCCCGTGCCGGTGACGTGACCGGCCGCGGTGTGCCCGAGACAGTCGCCCTCGTCGGCGAGCCGCTATCCGGTTGCGGCCTCGCCGCCGTGGACGACCAGCGCGTAGATCACCAAGACGTCCAGAATGATCACGACGATGACGCCCACGACGCGGCCCAGGTGCTGCCGCCGAGTATGCCGATGCCGGTCAGGATCAGGATGACCCCAGGATGACGTGGATCCAGCCCCACGTGGTCAGGTCGACACCAGCGCGCCGGCCTCGACGGCGACCGCGAACGTGTCGTTGAACAGGGCGCAAGGCCCGCGGTGCTCACGCGGCACGCAACGCCGCCCATTGCGCGCCGAGGTCGCGACAGATCACGGCCGCCGTCTCGACAAAGGGCTGGAGCGCCTGCGTCGGCGTGCGTTCGGGGTGCCATGCGATCCCGAGCCGGCGGGGCGGAGGCTCGGGCCGGATGGGGATGACGGCCACGTGTGGATCGTTCTCGTCCACTGTGAGCAGCGGCAGCACGGCGTAGGCCAGCCCCGAGCCGATCAGGCCCTGGATGGTCGGGTTGTCGTCGGAACGGAAGACGTAGGTCGGCGAGACGGGCGCCTGTCGGAAGGAGTCGTCGATGATCTGCCGGCATCCGGGGTTGCGGGTGCCGATCATCGGGAGGTGTGCGATGTCGGCGATGCTGACCACACGCCGTCCCCTCTCGGGAGCATCCGCGGGTGCCACGAACACCATCGGGTCATCGAGCAGCGCGCGAACTTGCAGCGGCCCCGTCTCGTACGGGCCGATGTCGATGAAGGTGACGTCGACGTCGCCGGACTCGACGGCGCGGATCAGTTGGGCGCAGTCGCGGGATTCACGGAGCACGATCTCGATACCGGGCCACTCCACACGGAAGGTCCCGAGAAGGCGAGGGAGGACCTTCGTGCCAACGCTCGGCAGCGTTCCCACCCGCAGCTCGCCCTGTTCTCCCGAGGCAATCGCCCGCAGGTCGGCGGCCGCGGAACCGACGCGGGCGAGGACCGCCCGCCCGTGGGTCAGCAGCATCGCCCCGGCCGCGGTAAGCCGCACCCGGCGGCGGCCACCCGGGCGCTCGAACAAAGGTATGCCCACGATGCGTTCGAGGGTGCCGACCTGTTGGCTGACCGCGGACTGGGTGTAGCCCAGCCGTTCGGCGGCCCCGCTGAAGGTGCCCGTCTCGACCACGGCCACCAGGGCCAGCAGGTGCCGCATCTCCAGACCAGGCCAGGCCGAATCATTAGTGCTCATGATGGATACCAATCCTAACTTCGTTTGTACTTATGGAACCACGTCATCAGACTGATCTGCATGCTCTCGATGCACGACGAGACGGCACCCACGTGAGGCCGGCACGTTCGAGGAGAGGGGCAGCGCCCATGGCCGTAGAGGTCGGCGGGATCGCGAGTTCTGTTCGTCGGGAGCTCGGGTCTGGTCTGCGGGGGGAGGTGATCTGCCCCGGCGACAGTGGCTACGACACGGCGCGCGCCGTCTTCAACGGCATGATCGATCGGCGCCCGCTCGCCGTGATCCGTCCCATGGCTGCGTCCGGCGTGGTCCGCTGTATCGCGTTCGCGCGTCGACACGACCTTCCGCTCTCGGTGCGCGGGGCCGGTCACAGCGTCGCAGGAAACGCGGTGCGCGACGGCGCCGTCATGCTTGACCTGTCCGGCATGAAGGCACTCCGGGTTGATCCGGAGAGGAGAACAGTACGGGCTGGACCCGGGCTCACTCTGGGAGAGCTCGACCGCGCAACGCAGGCATTTGGATTGGCGACGACGCTCGGAGTCATGTCTACGACCGGAATCGCCGGGCTCACGCTCGGCGGCGGATTGGGCTGGCTCAACGGCCGTTACGGACTCGCGTGCGCCAACCTGATCTCCGCCGATGTCGCGACCGCCGACGGAAAGTTGCTGAGGGCCAGCGCCCAGGAGAACGAGGACCTGTTCTGGGGCATCCGAGGCGGCGGCGGAAACTTCGGGGTCGTCACAGCCTTCGAGTACCGACTTCATCCGGTCGACCGCGTCCTGGCCGGCGGCCTGTCGTACCCGTTGAGCATGGCGCCGCGGGTCCTTCGCTTCTACGACGACTTCGTCAAGGCCGCACCGGACGAACTGTCCACGGCCGCGTCACTGGCCATGACCCCGGCCGGGGAACCCACGGTGTCCATCGCGGTCTGCTACTGCGGTCCGATCGACGAGGGCGAACACGTGCTGCGCCCGCTGCGGACGTTCCAGTCGCCGGTGGACGACGGGATCCAGCCCATGCCTTACACGGTGTTGCAGAGTGCTCGCGACGAGGGATTCCCCGCCGGTCGATTGCACTACTGGAAGTCCGGCTGGCTACGCGATGTCACCGGCGGCGCCATCGAGACCCTCATGCACTTCGTCCCGCAGATGCCCTCCTCCGCCACCGGCGTCGGCCTGCAGCGGATGCACGGAGCTGCGAGTCGGGTCGGCCCGTCGGCCACCGCCTTCCCGCATCGGGCCGAGCAGCATGACTTCCTCATCGGGTCGCAGTGGTCCGATCCAGCCCACTCGGATCGCAACGTACCAGTGGACCAGGGCGCTGTTCGAGGCGATGCAGCCTCACCTCGAGGAGTCGGTGTACGTGAACAACCTCGGTGATGAGGGGCAGCGGCGGATCCAAGCGGCCTACGGAAAGAACTACCCGCGCCTCGCCGCCGTGAAGAGAGCCTACGACCCTGACAACCTGTTCCGCTCGAACCAGAACATCGATCCGGCCGCGAGCCGGTCCGGTCAGCAGGAGTGATCGCCGGTGGCGGGGCTGCGCATACTTGTCGTCGGCGCAGGGATCGCTGGTCTCGGCGCCGCCCGAGCGCTCCGACAGCGCGGGTTTGCCGCCGACGTCATCGAGCGCGACCGCGCCTGGGCGCACACCGGAGCGGGGATCTACCTACCGGGCAACACCGTACGGGCGCTGCGTGCTCTGGGCCTGGAATCCGCGGTTGCCGAAAGGGCGGCACTGATCCCACGCCAACGCTTCTGCGACCACCGGGGCAACGTGCTGGCCGAAGTCGACCTCGACGCCCTCTGGGGCGACGTCGGCCAATGCCTCGCCCTGCACCGGGCGGACCTACACGCGGTCTTGGCGTCCCACGGCGATCCCATACCGGTTCGGATGGGTGTTTCGCTGCGCTGGCTCAGCCAGCAGGACGGGAACGTGACCGTCGAATTCGAGGACGTCAGCATCGGCCGCTACGACCTGGTCCTCGGCGCCGACGGAATCCACTCCCAGGTCCGCCGGCTCGCCCTCGGTGCCGATGCAGTCCGCCCGGTGGGGCAGGTCGCGTACCGCTTCGTCACCACGTGTCCGCCCGAGGTGACGACGTGGACGGTGCTGCTCGGTCGCGGCGTCGCATTCCTGGCAATGCCGATCGGCCAGGGCCAGGTCTACTGCTACTGCGACGCTCCCGCCGACAGCATCTCTCGGCCCGCAGACGACGACATGATCGCGCGGCTTGCCGGGCTCGTGCGCGGGTTCAGCGCCCCCGTTCCGGCAATCGTCGAATCGCTCGAACCCGGCGACGCCGTGCACGTCGCCCCGATCGAAGAGGTGACCCTCGACCGGTGGTCGCGCGGATCGGTGCTGCTCGTCGGGGATGCGGCGCACGCGACGTCACCCAACATGGCCGAGGGCGCGGCGATGGCGCTCGAGGACGGCCTGGTGCTCGCCGAGTGCCTCGCTGACGGGGATGGAATCACACAGACTGTCGCGAGCTTCCAGGCTCGGCGCCGCCCACGCACGCAGTGGGTCCTCGCCCAGACGCACCGGCGGGATCGCACTCGCAACCTGCCACCCGCCCTCCGCAACCTGGTGCTGCGCGGATGGGGACGGAACATCGTCCACGCCAACTACCGCCGACTACTCGATGTCCCTTGATGACGCGTCCGTCGGCCTTGACGTGGCCGTGAACACCTCCGCGCCGATCTGCCGTGGGCTGGGGATCACGGCCGGTCTCGACGCAGGACTCGCTCGCGACCTGGCCGTGCGGTGCGAGCATCTGGGGTACCACTCGCTGTGGTCGAACGACGAGCCGGCCTCGCCCGGCTTGCACACGCTCGCGCAGTTCGCCGCAGCGGCCCCACAGCTCGAGCTCGGCGTCGGGGTCCTCCCCCTCGACCGACACCAGCCGGTGGGGATCGCGGCGGACATCGACCGCCTCGGCCTCGATCCCGCGAGACTCTGGGCCGGGGTCGGCTCTGGCCAGCTCCGCGCACCCATCGACGTCGTGGAGCGGGCCGTCGCCGAGCTACGCGAGCTCCTCCCTGAGGACACTCGCATCGTCGTGGCGGCCATGCGCCCGCGGCTGTGCCGCCTCGGTGGTGCGATCGCCGACGGCGTCCTGCTCAACTGGATGCTGCCCGCCCAAGCGGCGCAGGCCCGTCGCTGGGTGCAGAAAGGAGCCGAGCAGGCGGGACGCGCCACCCCGGTCGTCGCGTCGTACGTCCGGGTCGCAGTGGGCCCCGGCTCGCTACAGCGTCTCCGCGACGAGGAGACCTACTACCGCAACATCAACGACGGTCATCGCAAGCACTTCGAAGCCACGAATGTGCCGCTCGGCAGCGTCGGCGTCGCCGCATCGACGCGAGCAGAGGTGCTCGAGGGCCTGGCGCCGTACCGCATCGCGCTCGACCTTCCGATCGCACGGGTGCTCGCAAACCACGATGCGACCTCACTGAGGGCCGCCGCGATTGCAGCGGCGCCGTGAGTCGTCGTCGCGTCGAAGTCTGTGATCATCCGCCTGGATCCGACCTCGCGCTTGAGCTTGCGACGTCGTGCAGGGCTGCCTCAGTCAGAAGGGCTCAGGGCAGGTCGCGGGCGAACGGCTGCAGGAACAGTGCGTCGGCGAACGAGTCCGAGTTCGAGTAGCGGGCGGCGTGCCCTCGCCCAGGCCCATCGTCGACGCCGAGCGCGGCGCGGTGTTCTCCCTCACGTCGCCGCCCCTGGACGATCACATGGAAACGGCCCCGTCCGGTGCACGAGACACCGGCCCGGGGCCGTCGCCAGTTCAGGCCACGAGCGTCAGCCGGCGGCGTTCTTGAGCGCGTCTCCGAGCGCGTTGGCCTCGTCGGCCGAGAGCTCGACGACCAGGCGACCCCCACCTTCGAGCGGGACACGCATCACGATGCCGCGGCCCTCCTTGGTGACCTCAAGCGGCCCGTCGCCAGTCCGCGGCTTCATCGCCGCCATCCGCGCACCCCTTTCTTCTATGGAGGCGCGCACGCGGACTCTGCAGCGACTCCGCGTGCGCACGATAGTGGCCATTATCCCGCATGACCAGCACCGAGGGGAGGGCGCTCCCCAGCAGGGGCCGCCGTCGGCGTCGGCGGCACCAGGCAGGATGGATGTCGTGAACGCCAGGTCTGCCCTGTTCGACCTCTACGGCGACCACCTGCGCTCCCGTGGCGGGCAGGCCCGGGTGGCCTCCCTGGTGGCCCTGCTGGCGCCGCTGGGCATCGCGGCGCCAGCGGTTCGCACCGCGGTGTCGCGCATGGTCAAGCAGGGCTGGCTGCATCCTGGTCGGGTTGGCGGGTCGCCAGGCTACGCACTGACCGCGCGCGCCGAGCGTCGGCTCGAAGACGCCGGGGCGCGCATCTACCGGACCGGCAGCACAGGCGGCTGGGACGGACGGTGGCACCTGCTGGTTCCCGCCCGCCCCGCTGACCGCGCCGGACGCGAGCGGCTGCGCAGCGGACTCGCGTTCCTCGGTTACGCCCAGCTGGGCGATGGCGCCTGGGTCGCCGCCCGCCCGTCTCCGGAGCTGGACGACCTGCTCGACGCCGAGCACATCCATGCCGAGCGGTTCACCGCCGAGCACGAGACCGACGACGCCGATCTGGTGCGGCGGGCCTGGGATCTCGACGCCGTCGGCCGTTCGTACGAACGCTGGCTCGCCGACGCGCGCGCCATGGTCGGCGCGCTCGGACCACAACCCTGGGACGAGGACGCCTTCGCCGTTCGCAGCCAGCTGGTCCACGAGTGGCGCAAGTTCCTGTTCACCGACCCAGGCCTCCCCCGCACCCTCCTGCCGCAGCGCTGGCCCGGCGACGCCGCCGCCGCGTTCTTCGACGAGGAGACGGCCCGGCTGCTGCCGGCGAGCGCGCAGTTCGTCTCCCGGTGCCTGGCCGTCGAGTCCAATCCGAACGGAGCCCCGCCGTGACCTCTCCGGTCCTCTACGCCGTCGACCACGGCGTCGCCACCATCACGCTGAACCGGCCCGAGGCCATGAACAGCCTCGACACCGCGACCAAGGTCGCACTACGTGACCACGTGCTCAGGGCCGCCGACGATCCCGCTGTCAGGTCCGTCGTCCTGGCGGGGTCGGGCAAGGCCTTCTGCGTCGGGCAGGACCTCAAGGAGCATGCCGAGGCGCTCGCCAGCGGCTCGGCCGACCTCGGGACGACGGTTCACGACCACTACAACCCGATCGCCTCGACGCTGGCGACGATGCCCAAGCCGGTCGTGGCCGCAGTCAACGGCGTGGCGGCCGGGGCCGGGGCCGCGTTCGCGTTCGCCTGCGACGTTCGCATCGTCGCCGACACGGCTGGCTTCAACCTCGCCTTCGCCGGTATCGGTCTCTCCTGCGACTCCGGCTCGTCGTGGGCTCTACCGCGACTGGTCGGCATGGCCAGGGCCAAGGAGTTGTTGCTGATGCCGAGAACGGTCAAGGCGGACGAGGCGCTGGCGCTCGGGTTGGCCACGGAGGTGGTCCCGACCGAGGCCGTGCTGGAGCGCGCCCGGGAGCTCGGTCGCCAGTTCGCCGCCGGTCCGACGCTCGCGTACGGCGCGATCAGGCGTGCACTTGCGTTCTCGGCCACGCACTCGCTGGACGAGTCGCTGGAGCACGAGGCCGAGCTGATGCGCTCCACCGGAACCACCCGAGATCACCACGACGCTGTCGCCGCGTTCCTGGCCAAGCAGCCTCCCGAGTTCCACGCCCGATGACAGATGTCGTCGCCGGTCCCGACGGGCGGCTGCGCTGCCCGTGGGCGCTCGGCTCGGCCGAGTACGTCGCCTACCACGACGAGGAGTGGGGCCGGCCGGTCCACGGCGACACCGCGCTGTACGAGCGGCTCACGCTCGAGGGGTTCCAGTCCGGTCTGTCGTGGCTGACGATCCTGCGGAAGCGAGAAGGCTTCCGTACCGCTTTCGACGGGTTCGACCCCGACATCGTCGCCCGGTACGACGACGGTGACCTCGCTCGGCTGCTGGCCGACGAGCGGATCGTCCGCAACCGAGCCAAGATCGTCGCTGCCATCACCAACGCGGCGGCGGTGGTCCGGCTGCGGGGGGCGGACGGCGAGGGCGCGCTCGACCGGCTCATCTGGTCGCACGCGCCGGATCCGCGTCCTGCCCCCGCGACACTCGGCGACGTGCCCGCCACGACCCCAGAGTCGGCCGCCCTGGCCAAGGCGCTCAAGCGCCACGGCCTCGTCTTCGTCGGGCCGACAACGGCCTACGCCACCATGCAGGCAGCCGGCGTTGTCGACGACCACCTCGCCGCGTGCGCCCTTCGCGGCATCGCCCGTTGATCACGTTCACCACCCTGGCGGGTGCATCACCAGGCACCGGAACCTGGTGAAGTACCCGTTGGCATGGTGAACGTGATCAACGGACGAGGGTGCGGACGAAGCGGCGCAGCGCCAACGCGAGAGCCGCCCGGGCGAGCGGCCGCACCAGCGGCCAGCCGGCCCGGCCGAGCATCCCCAGCGGCAGGTCGAGCCGTTCCTCCCAGATCACCCGTGATCGGGTCGCCCCGAGGGATTCGACTTCGAACGTGCCGGGTCCGCGTACCAGCCGCCCGGTGTGCTGCACCTCGCAGCGCCGCGGCGGATCCCATGCAGTGATCGTCATGGTGTCCAGGAACCCGAACGGCCCCAGGCCGGTCCGGGCCTCGATCCGGCCGCCGACCGCGTGTCCGTCATGCGCGCTGACCCTGGTCGCCGGGATCCACTCCCCCTGCCGCTCCCAGTCGGTGAGCACCGACCAGACCCGCTCGGCCGAAGCGCCGACCTCCTGCTCGACCCGCAGGAGAGGGCTCACTCGGCCGGCCCGTCCCCAGCCGCCTTCGGCCTGGCGGCCATCGCCTCCAGCGCCGCGATCCGCGCATCGCGGGCAGCAAGCTCGCCGCCGAGCCGGTCCAGGACCTCGTCGACCTGGTCCATCCGATAGCCACGGAACGCGACCGCGAACCGGATGGTCTCGAGGTCCTCCACCGAGACGGGACCGTCAGCGGACAGCCACGGCACGGTGATGTCGCGCTCGGAAGCGTCGAGCCCGCCGCCACGGCCGACGGCGGCCGCCGCCACCGCGAAGACGACGGCAACGGCAATGGTGACGAAGACGACCAGCACGGCGTACCTCCCTGTCCCGTCCGGCCACCGATCGTGCCACGCTGTGCGCTCCGCTCGCCCACAGGAGGTCGCGTGCCGCTTCGTCTCGGGAGCCGGGTATTCAGCCCGGGCGAGTATGCCGTCATGGCGATCGTCAACCGGACCCCGGATTCGTTCTACGACCAGGGCGCGACGTACGTGCTCGACGCGGCGCTGAGTCGGATCGAGCAGGTCGTCGCGGAAGGAGCAGACATCGTCGACGTCGGCGGCGTCAAGGCCGGATACGGGCCGCCCGTCGACGAGTCCGAGGAGATCGACCGCTCGGCGGGCCTGGTCGCCACGGTGCGCGAACGCCACCCGGACCTCGTGATCAGCGTCGACACCTATCGGTCCCGCGTCGCGGACGCCGTCTGTGCAGCGGGCGCCGACCTGGTCAACGACACCTGGGCGGGCGCCGATCCGGACGTGGCGGCGGTCGCGGCCCGGTGGGGGGTCGGCCTGGTGTGCAGCCACACCGGCAGGCAGGCGCCGCGCTCCGACCCGCACCGGGTCGCGTATGACGACGTCATGGCGGACGTCGTCACGACGACGACCGCGTCGGCAGAGCGGGCCGTCGCGGCAGGTGTGCCCCGCGACGGCATCCTCGTCGACCCGACCCACGACTTCGGCAAGAACACACGGCACTCGCTGGAGCTGACCCGGCGCCTGGCTGAGCTCGTCGCAACGGGCTGGCCCGTTCTGGTGAGCCTGTCGCGCAAGGACTTCGTCGGCGAGACGCTCGCCCTGCCCGTGGAGGACCGCCTGTCCGGCACACTCGCCGCCACTGCCGTATCGGCCTGGCTCGGCGCCCAGGTGTTCCGTGCCCACGACATCGTGGAGACACGCCAGGTGCTCGACATGGTCGCCGCGATCCGTGGCACTCGACCGCCGTCGGCCCCCCGCCGCGGGCTGGCATGAGGACCGCTAGTCGGAAGCGCCGGTACGGAGCGACGCGGAATGCCGGAGCTCGACCATTTAGTTGTGCGGACCACCCGTGCTGAGCTGCTCCGGATCCTCCAGGGCGGGCGGGCTGCCCAGGGCGCGGTTGAGTGCCAAGGTGAGCACCCAGAGCCCGACCCCGATCGCCAGCAGGACACCGGCGATCCGGTACTGCTGGGCATCCCGGTCGGTGAGCGGTGACGCCAGGTAAGCGCAGGCGATCGCCCCGACTACGGGTAACACGGTCGGCGCGCGGAAATGCCGGTGGTCGACGTCGTCGCGGCGCAGTACGAGTACCGCGATGTTGACGACCGTGAAGACGCCGAGCAGCAGCAGGGCGGTCGTCCCACCCAGGGCAGGTACTTCACCGACGAAGGAGATCAGGCCGAACGCGAGCGCCGTCGTGAACAGGATGGCGACCCAGGGCGTCCGTCGAGACGGGTGGACGAAGCCCAGCGCCCGCGGTAGCACGCGCTCGCGGCTCATGCCGTACAGCAGCCGACTCGCCATCAGCATGTTGATCAGGGCGGAGTTCGCCACGGCGAACATGGCGATGAAGGCGAAGATCCCCAACGGGAAGTTGGGCGCGCCGGCCTCGACCACCTTCAGCAGCGGTGTGTCGCCCTCGCCGAGCTCGTCGAGCGGCACCAGGGCTACCGCCGTGATCGACACCAGGATGTAGATCATCCCGGTGGCGATCAGGCCTGCCAGCATGATCTTGGGGAAGATCTTGATCGGTTCCTTGCACTCCTCGGCCATGTTCACCGAGTCCTCGAACCCGACCATCGCGAAGAACGCGAGTGCGGTCGCCGCCGTCACCGCGCCGAACAGGCCCTGGCCGGCCGGGGCCTCGAACTCCGTGACCCGGGAGAAGTCGCCGTCGCCACCACCGAGCGCCCAGAGCCCGATGAAGATGATCAGCAGGAGGCCGGACAGCTCGACACAGGTGAGGACGACGTTGGCCTTGACGCTCTCGCCGACACCGCGGAAGTTGACGATCGCGACCAGCGCCATGAACCCGAGCGCCACCAGGGTGATGCCGATGCCCTCGCCCAGCGAGAGGTCGAACGCCTCGCCGAGGTTGGCCGCAAACGCGCGAGAGGCCGTCGACGCCGAGGTGATGCCGGAGCACATGACGGTGAACGCCACGATGAACGTGAAGAAGTGGATGCCGAACGCCTTGTGGGTGTACAAGGCGGCGCCGGCCGCCCGCGGGTACTTCGTCACAAGTTCGAGGTAGCTGAACGCGGTGACGATCGCGACCAGGAAGGCGACCAGGAAGGGTATCCACACCGCACCGCCAGCCAGGGCGGCGATCTGACCGGTCAGGGCATAGATGCCGGTGCCCAGGATGTCCCCGACCACGAACAGCAGCAGCAGGCCAGGGCCCATCACCCGCCGCAGGCTCGGTTGGTCGCTGTTCTGCCCGTCGGGCGCTCGCTCTCCGCCCGGGCCTGCCGTGGTCTCCACCATCGCAACCTCCCAGGTGATCGTTCTACCTAGGTAACCGGCCTACGGGTCGCTCCGCAAGACCCCGGATCCTCCGCCCTCGGACCTCTCACTGACTCGCATGATCACCTCGACGGCCTCGTCGACGTCGTCGGTCACCGACCACAGCTCGAGGTCGGCTTCGGCGATCTTCTTCTCAGCCGCGGCCGTGTCGCGAAGCCAGTCGACCAGGCCGCGCCAGTAGTCGGCGCCCATGAGCACGATCGGGAACTGGGTGACCTTGCCGGTCTGCACGAGCGTGAGCGCCTCGAACAGCTCGTCGAGGGTGCCGAACCCTCCGGGGAACACGACGAAGCCCTGGGCGTACTTGACGAACATCGTCTTGCGGGCGAAGAAGTACCGGAAGTTGATGCCGAGGTCGACGTACTCGTTCAGCCCCTGTTCGAACGGCAGTTCGATGCCGAGACCGACGGACACGCCCTCGGCCAGGAAGGCACCCTTGTTGGCTGCCTCCATGATCCCCGGGCCGCCGCCGGTGATCACCGCGTAGCCCGCGCGTGCCAGGGCCGATCCCAGCCGGACGGCCGTCTCGTACATCACGTCGTCACGGGGGACGCGCGCGGAACCGAACACGCTGATCGCCGGGCCGAGCTCGGCGAGCGAACCGAACCCCTCGACGAACTCGGACTGGATGCGCATGACCCGCCACGGGTCGGTATGCACCCAGTCGGCGGGTCCCGGGCCGTCGAGCAACCGCTGGTCTGTCGTGCTCACCTCGACCTGCGAGCGGCGCAGCGTCACCGGCCCGCGGTGCTTCTCGACCGGACGGGGATCGTCAGTCACACCGCGACGCTATCGCCATGCGCCCCCTGCGGCGGCCGCACAGAATCGGTCAGCCATGCGCGCATCCGGTCCTCGCATCGTTGGATCTCGCGCACGTCGACGCGTTCGTCGTCGGCGTGGGCCAGGCTCGGGTCGCCCGGACCGTAGTTGACCGCGGGTATGCCGAACGCCGAGAACCGCGCCACGTCGGTCCAGCCGTACTTGGGCCGCACCTCGGCGTCGACCACGGCGACGAACGCCGTGGCGGCCGGATGGGCCAGGCCCGGGCGGGCGCCCGGCGCGCCGTCGGTGATCGCTACCTCGAACCCGGCAAACAGCTCGCGACAATGCGCCTCGGCCTCGGCCAGCGACCGGCTGGGCGCGAAGCGGTAGTTCACGGTCACCACACAGATGTCGGGGATGACGTTCCCGGCGATGCCACCACGGATGTCGACGGCGTTCATGCCCTCGCGGTATACCAGGCCGTCGACGTCGATCTCCGCAGGCACGTACGAGCGGAGCCTGTCCAGCACGTTGCCGGCCGCGTGGACGGCGTTGCTGCCCATCCACCACCGGGCGCTGTGGGCCGCCCGGCCGTGGACTGTCACCTCCGCCCGGACGGTGCCGTTGCAACCGCCCTCGACCTGTGCTCCCGTCGGTTCCATCAGCACCGCGAAGTCCGCCGCGAGCCACTCCGGGTGGTCGCGGGCCACGCGTCCCAGGCCGCTGCGGTCGGCCTCGACCTCCTCGTTGTCGTAGAAGACATAGGTGACGTCGCGCACCGGTTCGACGACGTGCGCCGCGAGGCGCAGGGCCACCGCGACGCCACCCTTCATGTCGACCGTGCCGCGCCCCCACAGCAGGTGACCCTCGCGGCGCGTGGGCAGGTTCGACGCGATCGGGACCGTGTCCAGGTGTCCCGCGACGACGACCCGCTCGACGCGGCCGAGCTCGGTCCGGGCGACGACGGTGTCGCCATCGCGGTCGACGCGCAGATGCGGATACGACCGCAGCGCACTCTCCACCGCGTCGGCCAGGTCCGTCTCGTCGCCGCTGACCGACGGGACGTCGCAGACCGCGGCCGTCAGCTCCGGCCCGGGCAGGTCGAGGTCCAACCGCGCCGACATGCAGCCGACCCTAGTTGGTGCGACCAACCCCACCCACTGGTGGATCCGGCCGCAGCGGACCCCGCACCTTCCGGCTCTGGTACTTTGCCGACGCACACCAACCATGCCTCACCCGAAGGGGCGCCCATGAGGATGGTGCACCAGTGAGCGGCTCCCACACCGTCGTTGCCGGTGACACGCTGTCGGGCATCGCGAAGCAGTACGGCCTGGAGCTCGACGACCTCGTGACGTGGAACAAGATCAAGGATCCATCGCTGATCGTGGTCGGCCAGAAGATCGAGCTCAGCGGACACGACGAAGCACCGACACCGAGCGGCGAGGCGTACACGGTGGCCTCTGGGGACACGTTCTCCGAGATCGGCCAGATGTACGGCGTCGACTACAAGGTGATCATGAAGGCCAACGGCTACGACGACCCCACCAAGCTCCAGGCCGGCGCCACGATCACGATTCCCTACCGATCGCACGTGGTGGTGGCCGGCGACACGCTCTCCGAGATCGGCCAGAAGTACGGCGTCGACTACAAGGCTGTCATGGAGCTCAACGGCTACGACGACCCCGCCAAGCTGCCGGTCGATGCGAAATTAGTCATTCCGTTCAGTTGACGGTGCGCTCGGCGGAACGTGGCTGCGACGCTGCGCGAACCGCCAGCTTCGCCTGCGCAGGTGTGACGCAGCGGCCTTGACAGGAAACCATTTGGTTTCCTATCCTGCCACGGTGGAAGTGGTGTTCCGGGCCCTTGCCGATTCGACCCGACGAGCGCTGCTCGATGCGCTGTTCGAGCAGGACGGCCGGACCTTGGTGGCGCTGACGGCACCACACGACATGACGAGGATCGCGGTGGCGAAGCATCTGCGGCTGCTCGAGGAGGCCGGCCTCGTGGTGAGCCGGCGCCGGGGTCGGGAGAAGTTGCATTACCTCAACCCGGTCCCGATCCGTCTCATCCATGACCGCTGGGTGAGCAAGTACACCGAGCCATGGGCTGCTGGCCTGGCGGGCCTGAAATCTGAACTGGAGCATCCAATGGAGAAGGTCTTCGAGATCTACATCCGCACGGCCGCCGAACGCCTGTGGGAAGCGATCACCGACCCGACGATCCGGGCCAAGTACCACTTCGGTGCCGGCATCGAGTCCGACTGGACACCAGGATCGCACTACGCGCTGAACCATCCCGGCGCTGACGGCCCGCTCGCCGAAGGCGAGAACCTCGTCGTCGAACCACCGCGACGGCTCGTGCAGACCATGCACACCTTGTGGAGCGAAGACGCCGACCGTGAAGGCACGTCCCGAGTGACCTGGCAGATCGAACCCGTCGGTGACTCGTGTCGGCTGACCGTGACCCACGACCAGCTCAGCGATACAGCACCACCCGAGCTGTACGGCGGGTGGCCGATGATCCTGTCCGGGTTGAAGACCTGGCTCGAGACCGGCCAGACCCTCACCACCCCAGGCTCGCTGATGTACGGCGAACTCTGAACCCGACCAGGAGACACGCCATGCCAACGACCAGCATCACCGACGTCCGCACGATCGGAGTCAATGTCAGCGACCAAGACGACGCCATCGCGTTCTACGTCGCCACCCTTGGCTTCGAAAAGCGGCTCGACGCCGCAATCAGCCCCACCATGCGATGGATCGAAGTCGCACCCCCAGGAGCGACCACCTCGATCGCCCTCAACGCCAACGAAGCCACCACGGACGTCGCGGCCGACACCGGCATTCGTTTCACGGTGCCCGACGCCGAAGCCGAGCACACCGCAATGCGCGAACGCGGCGTGAACGTGGGCGACGTCTTGCGCTGGGACGGGGTCCCGCCGATGTACACGTTCGACGACCCCGACGGCAACCGGTTCTACATCGTCGAGGAGTTCCCATGACAACGCGTACGGCCACTCACACCTCCGACCGCAGCTCGCTCGACAAGACCTTCACCGCGGCCTTGCGGAAGAGCCGCGCCACAGGCGGCTGGACCTTCGTCATGACCGACTGGACCGCCGAGTTCTTCGGCACCCGTGGCCTCGTCAAAGTCGCCGGAACCGTCGACGGGCACCCCTTCCGCAGTTCCTTCATGGCACTCGGCGACGGCACCCACAAGCTGCCCGTCAAGGCCGACCTGTGCCGGCTGATCAACAAGAACGAAGGCGACACCGTCACCATCCATCTCACCGAACGACTCGGGCGATGACCGCGTCCGAAGCCGAGGCCGCAACGCGGTAGCCCCGGTGCCGACCGAGCGAGACGAGCGGCGGCACGGCACCGCGACCGCACCACTGGTCCGCTCTTCTAGGCTGTCCGGCATGTCGTCCGCCTGGGGTGCCGGCCTGGCCACGATTGCGGCCGACGGGACTGTACTCGACGTCTGGTTCCCGTCGCCGGCACTCGGCCCGGCGCCGGCGACCGTCGACGATGCCGACCTGCGGACGCTGGAGGGCGACGACCACGACCGCGGCACCCGGCAGCGGGTCGTGCGTACCGAGTCCGACATGGACTCCGCCCCGGTCGACGCTGCGGATGCCTACCTGCGCCTGCATCTGCTCTCGCACCGGTTGGTCCGCCCGCACGGCACTGACCTGACGGGCGTCTTCGGGCTGCTGGCGACGGTCGTCTGGACGAACGTCGGGCCGTGCGCCGTCGACGGATTCGAGGAGACCCGGCTGCGGCTGCGGCGGCGAGGCAGGGTCGAGGTCTACGGCGTCGACAAGTTCCCACGGATGACCGACTACGTCGTGCCCGGTGGCGTTCGGATCGCCGACGCCGACCGGGTCCGCCTGGGCGCACATCTCGCTCCGGGCACCGTCGTCATGCACGAAGGGTTCGTCAACTTCAACGCCGGAACCCTCGGCGCATCCATGGTCGAGGGCCGGATCTCGTCCGGCGTCGTGGTGGGCGACGGCTCCGACATCGGCGGCGGCTCGTCGATCATGGGCACGCTCTCGGGTGGCGGCACCGAGGTGATCTCGGTCGGCAAGGACTGCCTGCTCGGCGCCAACGCCGGCATCGGCATATCGCTCGGCGACGGATGTGTGGTCGAGGCCGGGTGCTACGTCACGGCCGGCACCAAGATCAGCCTGCCCGACAACCGGGTGGTGAAGGCACGGGAACTGTCCGGCCAGGACGGCCTGCTGTTCCGGCGCAACAGCGTGACCGGAGCCGTCGAGGCGCTGGCCCGGGCCGGCGACTGGGGCGGCCTGAACGCCGCCCTGCACGCCACCGACGCGGGAACGCGGACAGGGTCGCAGGACGTTTCCAGCGCACGATGACCCGATCCATCCGTGCGCTCGTGGCCGTTGCCGTGCTCGCGCTGCTAGGCGCCGGTGCGGCGGCCGCCCTGCTCTGGTGGACCGACGGATCCGTCGGACCGGTCGTGCTGCGCGACTCGTGCACGGCCGAGATCGGCGGCCAGACGGCGACCCTCAGCCCAGAGCAGGCCGGCCATGCGGCGACGATCGCCGCCGTCGCTGAGCAACGTGGCCTGCCCGCGCGCGCCGTAACCATCGCGCTGGCGACCGCCTACCAGGAGTCCGACCTGTACAACCTCGACTACGGCGACCGCGACTCGCTGGGCCTGTTCCAGCAGCGGCCGTCGCAGGGCTGGGGCACGCCGGCGGAGATCCAGGACCCGGTCTACGCCACCGGCCGGTTCTACGAAGCGCTGGTCCAGGTTCCGGACTACCGCGAGCTGGAGATCACGGTCGCGGCGCAGCAGGTGCAGCGCAGCGCGTTCCCCGACGCGTACGCCGCCCACGAAGCGGAGGCGAGAGTCATCGCATCGGCGCTGTCCGGCAACTCGCCGGCCGCGTTCAGCTGCTCGTTCCGGGCGGCGTCGTACGACGTACAGCCGGAGGAACCCGACGGGCTGACCGCCCGCGCTCGGACGATGCGCGACGAGCTGGCCTCGACGTTCGCCGCGTTGGAGATCGGCGGGTACCAGGCGGGGGGCATCGACTCGGGGCACGTCAACGGCTCCGCTCATTACGACGGGCGGGCCCTGGACATCATCTTCCGCCCGTACGAGGACGCCGAGGTCAAGCGGTCCGGCTGGGTGGTCGCCCACTGGCTGGTCGCCAACGCCGACCGACTCGGGGTCACCACCGTCATCTACGACGCGCAGATCTGGACCGCTCGACGCTCCGGTGCGGGCTGGCGCCCGTACACCCACCCGTCCGGCGACACGTCCAACCCCACGCTGCAGCACCTCGACCACATCCACGTCGACGTCGACCGCGGCTCTTGACAGGGTGACGATCTGACTAGCCTGTGAGCCGTGACCAGGCGGTGGGGGCCGTTGATCACGTCCGCGCTCATGCTCGCGGCGGGTGTGACCTATGTCGTGTTGTGGGCCACCGGTCCGGCGGACTGCGGGGCGGTCGAGGTGCGCCCAGGAAGCTGGACGGCCGGCGGCGTCGTCGCGAACCCCATCACGGAGTGCCCGTTGCGTTCGGGCGACCAGGTGATCGCTGTCGACGGCCATCCGCTCGCCGGCGGTTCGGCTGCCGGCGACTGGACGTTCGGCAGCACGTTCGATTACACGGTGGTCCGAGACGGTCAGGAACTGAGCGTTCCGGTCACCCTGACCGCGCCCGACGTGCTGGGCGTCCTGGCACCTGCCTGGTCCACCCTGCTGTTCGTCGTCTCGCTGTTCGCGTTGGCGGCATACGCCAGCTCACGGCGGCCCGGGCCAGCCACTGACGCGCTGCTGATCCTCGCCTCGGGGCTGGCCGCGAGCACCCTGCCGACGCTGCTCGGCCTGCCGGTGGTCGACGTCCTGAACCAGCCGATGCGATTGGCTGTACCTGGCGTTGACCCAGGCCGTCTACCTCGCCGCCTGGGCGGCCGGACTGACATTCACGTTGCTGTTCCCCCGCCCGCCTGCCCGGCTGAGCCAGTGGACCAGACCGGCGAGGCTGGCGCTGTTCGCCGCGCCGCTCTGGGTCGCTGGCGGGTCGGCGGGCATCGCCGCCATCGGCAGCGCCAACTCCCTGCACTGGACCGGCCGGCTGATCGCCGCAGCGTCGGTGGTCACCGTGCTGAGCCTGCTGGCCATGGTCGGGACCGCGCTCGGCCAGCTGCGCCGTGCCGGCGATGCGCTGGAGCGCCAGCAGATGCGCTGGCTGGTCGGCAGCGGCGTGCTCGCGGTCTCCGCCGGACTCGTCGGCTGGTTCATTCCCCAGATCCTGCTCGGTGATGGCCTGCCGACGGCGTGGATCGGCCTGTCCGCGCTGCCGTTCGTGATCGGGCTCGGTGTCGCCCTGCTGCGGTACCGGCTCTTCGACCTGGACGTCGTGCTCAACCGGGGCCTGGTCTACGGTCTGCTGACGGTCAGCGTCGTGACCGTGTACCTGGTCGTCGTGACCTCGGTCACCTCCGTGATGCGCGGTTCGGCGACGACGCCGGCCGCGATCGTCGCCACCGCCGCGGTCGCCGTGGCGGTCAACCCGTTGCGGGTCCTGCTGCAGCGTGGCGTGGACCGGATGATGTACGGCGACCGCGACGACCCCTACTCGGCGCTGAGCCGGCTCGGCCTGCGGCTGGACGACGTCAGGGACGAGCAGCGGCTGCTGCATGCCGTGGCGGACGACATCGCCGACGCCCTCCGGGTGCCGTACGTCGCGATCGACGTGGACCCGCTCACCCAGCCCGGTCGAAGCGGGCAGAAGGCCGCCGTGGCTCACTGACGACCGCGGGCGAGAGCTTGCGCTCGTCCACCGAGGCGAGCAGATCGGACGGCTGCTGGTGTCACCGAGAACGCCGGCAGAACCGTTCAGCCGGGCCGACCAGCGCCTGCTCGACGACCTGGCTCGGCGGGTCAGCGCCGCCGCCCGCGAACTCAGCCTCCGGACCGACCTGCAGCGGTCCCGGGAGCGGCTGGTGCTGGCTCGCGAGGAGGAGCGGCGCCGCCTGCGCCGCACCCTGCACGACGATCTCGGTCCGGCCGTCGCCGGGTTGGGGGTACGCACGGAGGCAGCCCGTCGGCTGGTCGAGACCGATCCGCCCGCGGCGTCGGCCGCCCTCGCCGGGGTGCGGGACGGCGCCCAAGGCCTCGTCGCCGACATCCGCCAGCTCGCCTACGACCTGCGCCCACCCGCGCTGGACGAGCTCGGGCTGGCCGGCGCGCTGCGGCAACATGCGCGCGGTATCGACGCCCCGCAGGTCGCCGTGACGACGGACGGCGAGTTCGGCGACCTTCCGGCCGCGGTCGAAGCAGCGGCCTACCGGATCGCGCTCGAGGCCGTGACCAACACAATCCGGCACGCTCAGGCGGCGCGGTGCTCGATTCAGGTCGCCGCAGTCGACGGGTCGCTCGAGGTGCGCGTAGCCGACGACGGGCGTGGCCTGCCGGCCGGCGTCCGGTCCGGCGTCGGCATGGCGGCGATGCGGGAGCGGGCGGGCGAGCTCAGCGGCAGCGTGCGGGTCGAGTCCAGGGCCGGCGGTGGGACGATCGTCGTCGCGTCGCTGCCGATCGGAGGGCATGGCAGATGACAAGAGTTGTCATCGCGGACGACCATCCGGTCTTCCTGGAGGGCCTGCAAGCCCTGCTGTCGGGCACCTCGGGCATCGACGTGGTCGGGCGGGCGACCAGCGGGACGGAGGCCATCAGTGAGGTCGCGGCCCGTCAGCCCGACGTCGCAGTTCTCGATCTCAACATGCCGGGCCCGGGCGGCATCGCGACAGTTCGCTAGATCGGGACGCGGGCGCCGTCCGTCCGCGTTCTGGTCCTGACCATGTACGACGACGACGCCCTGGTCTTCGACGCGGTGCGGGCCGGGGCGCTCGGCTATGTGCTCAAGGGCGCGCATCCGGACGAGGTGATTAGGCGGTCCAGACGGTCGCGCGCGGCGAGGCGGTCTTCGGAGCGACCCTGGCCCGCCGGATGTCCGACTGGTTCTCCCGGACGGCGCCACCGGACCCGTTCCACCAGCTGACCCCGCGCGAACGCGAGGTGCTCGAGCTGCTCGCCCGCGGGCTGCGTAACGCCGCGATCGCGCAGCGGCTGGGCATCACCCTCAAGACGGTCCGCAACCTGGTGTCCCGCGTCCTGGCCAAGCTGCAGGTGCCGGACCGGGAAACGGCGATGCGCCGGGCCCGGCGGGCCGGGCTCGGGCGTACCCCGGGAAGCCTTCCCGACCCGGGCGGGACGCCAGGCAGTTGACCCCCGGGACGGTCGGCGTCGACCGTCTGCCCCATGGACACATCGGTAGTGCTGTCAGTGCGCGACGTCGACAAGTCTTTCAAGCGACGCCAGGTGCTCGCGGGCGTGTCGTTCGACGTCCGGCGCGGCGAGGCGCTGGCCGTCGTCGGCGAGAACGGGTCCGGCAAGACGACACTGCTACGCATCTGCGCCGGCGTCCTCCGTGCCGACCGCGGCGAGGTCGCCCGGGTGCCACGGGTGGCGTACTGCCCGCAGGAAATGGGACTGATCGAACACCTGACGGCTCTCGAGCACGTCCAGTACGTGGGTGCCGGACTGGGCCTGGGACGCGCCGACGCGACCGCCCGCAGTGACGCCCTGTGGGGGTGGCTGCGCTTCCCCAGCGACGGGGCCGTTCCCGTCCGCGACTTGTCGGGCGGGACGCGCCAAAAGCTCAACCTGGCATTGGCGCTGATGACCGACAGCCCGCTCATCCTGCTCGACGAGCCGTACCAGGGGTTCGACCGCGGCACCTACGAGAACTTCTGGGACCACGTCGCGACCTGGCGACGCCATGGTGCCGCTGTCGTGGTGGTCACCCACATGCTCGCCGAGCTGGACCGGGTCACCCACGTGCTGGAGCTGCGGGCCGGCGGTGCGTGGGCACTCGAGACCGTCGGGCAGGTGGCGGCATGAACCTCGATCGGGTACTCACGGTCGCCGCCATGCACGGCCGCGACCTGCTGCGTCGCCGGTTAGCGCGCTCGATCGTCATCCTGCTGCCGCTGGTGTTCTACTTCTCCTCCGAGCTTCGGCCCACTGACCCGGCGATGGATCGGCTGCTGGCCGAGAACCCGGCGGAGCGCGCGGCCGCGGACCTCTGGCTCATCGCTACCGGCACCATCGGCGCCGGTTGGGCCATCGCAGTCGCCGCCCTGTTCGTCATGATCGGCTCCCGGCGCTTCGACCAGCCGCTGCTTCTCGCCGGGTTTCGGCCAACTGAGCTGCTCATGGGTCGGGTCCTGACGGTCCTGGCGCTGAGCGCCGTGATCACGCCACTGTTCGCACTGGTCATTCGCTCGCAACGCGAGATCGACCTGCCGCTGCTCACCGCCGCGACCGCGCTCTCCGCGGTGGTGGCGGTGACGATCGGGGTCCTCGCTGCCGCGCTGGTGCCGCGGGAGATGGAAGGCGTGCTGGTCGTCATCGGGGTCATCGGCATCCAGATGTCCGGCGATCCGCAGAGCTGGATGCCGCTGTGGGGTGCCAGTCAGCTCATTCGCCATGCCGCAGGGGTGACCGATGCCGGAACGTTCGGTGCCGCGCTTGCCCACACCGCGATCTACACGGTGGCCCTACTGGCCGTCGCCGTCGCCGTGTGGGCCCGCCGGGTCAACGTGCAGCCGCCGGCTCGCGTCCTGCCCACGGATGCCACGACGCCGATGGGCTACGTCGTCACCGACGGGAGGACGTCATGAGATCCACGTACCGCGTGCTGGCGTATCTGGTCGCCGCCGGCGTCGCACTGCAGGCGTCGAGTGTCGCGTTGGGCTTCTTCACGATCATTCATGAGGTGGACGACGGTGGGGTCTTCAGCGCCGGCTACGACTACGAGGGCAACCTTGGGCTGATGGTGCATCGGGTGGGCGGGCTCGGGCTGATCCCGTTGTGCGCGCTGGCGCTGCTGATCGTGTCTCTCTTCACCAAGGCCCCGGTGCAGTGTGGTGGGCGGTCGGTGTGTTCGGCCTGGTGGTCTTGCAGATCGCGCTGGTGTTCGCCGCGTCCGTCACCGCTCCGGCTGGTGCGTTGCATGGTCTGAACGCGGTCGCGCTCCTCCTCGCCGCTGTGTGGGCCAGCCGGCGGATCTCGCGGGTTTCCGATGAGAACGAGAAGGCACTGGACGCCGCGGCGGTCTGACCGGGTCGTCCTCGGCATCGTCGCTTCGCTGGCCATCCTGGTCCCGATCGGCTGGCTCTGGACGAAGAGCCTGGTCCCCGACACCTACTCAGTGATGGAGATGGGATACCCGGACTTCGGCGGCGGGCCGCGTGATCCGGCCCACGGAGCACACGCGGCCAGGCTGGCTGGACCGCCGCCGGAGCCGGGCGCTGTTCCGGTCACCGAGCTGACCGGTCCGCAGTCCGGCCCGGCCGACCTCGACGTCACTCTGGTCGCGCGTCAGGAGACGATCACCTTGGCGACCGGCGAGACCGTGGATGGGTTCACGCTCAACCATCGGTCTCCCGGTCCCCTCATCCGGGTCCGGCAGGGCGACCTGATGCAGGTGACCCTGTTCAACGAGTCGGTTCCCGATGGCGTCACCTTGCACTGGCACGGCGTCGACCTGCCGAACGGCGAGGACGGGGTGGCCGGGGTCACCCAGGACGCCACTCCACCAGGCCTCGCACGTCCAGGTACGAGGCGGCCTGTTCGGGGTCCTGGTCGTCGACCCGGCCGAGCCTCGCGACGAGATCGACGTCGTCGCACCCGTCCACACGTATCGAGAACTGCGCACGGTCGCCGGTGCCACCGGCACCAGCCGGGTGACGGCTGCACCCGACGATCTGGTCCGGGTCCGAGTGGTGAACACCGACAACGCACCGACCGACCTCCAGGTCGTCGGAACGCCGTTCCGAGTGCGTGCGGTCGACGGACGCGAGATCAGCGGCCCGACATCAGTCACTGATCGGTCCCTGCAGGTGCCGGCTGGTGGGCGAGTCGATATGGAGTTCGTCACCCCTGCCGACGGGACGGCCGTGCGCGTTCAGCTCGACGCCCACGGGCGGACCTCGCTGGTCGTCGGGCCGGATGACGCCCCGGCGCCGGATCCGGGCCAGGCCGAGGCCGTGGACCTGGACCTGCTGTCCTACGGCTCGCCGGCACCCATCGGGTTCGATCCGGCGGATGCCGACCGCCGCTTCGAGTACTCGATCGGCCGGCGGCCGGGATTCATCGACGGCGTACCCGGCCTGCACTGGTCGATCAACGGGCACCTGTACCCGGACGTCCCCATGTTCATGGTCGCGGAGGGCCAGGTGGTCCGGATGGCCCTGGAGAACCACAGCGGCGAGATCCATCCGATGCACTTGCACGGACACCACGCGTTGGTGATGAGCCGCAACGGTGTGCCCGCGTCGGGTAGCCCGTGGTGGGTGGACTCGCTCGATGTCGCGTCCGGCGACACCTACGAGATCGCCTTCGTGGCGGACAACCCGGGGATCTGGATGGATCACTGCCACAACCTGCCGCATGCCGCCGAAGGTCTGGTGGCGCACCTGGCGTACACCGGCTTCAGCACACCGTTCCTGATCGGCGGACCGGCAGCCAACGAACCCGAATGAGGCTCGCCCGGCGCTCCACCTCGGAATGTGGCTATACTGGCGACCGTCAAGTGGCTACATCAGAGGAGTGCCTGCGATGGAGGTTGGCGTAAGAGAGCTGCGCAACAACCTCAGCCGGTACCTCGACCGGGTGCGCGACGGTGAGGAAGTTGTCGTCACCGACCGAGGGCACGCGATCGCCCGCGTGCTACCCCTTGGGACCGAGCGCGTTCTCGACCGGCTCATCGCCGAAGGTGTCGTGACGCCGGCGCACCGGCCGAAGCGCCGCGCCGGCCGGCCCATCACGTCGAAGGGGACGGTCTCCGACCTCGTTGCCGACCAGCGCAGGTGATCGCATACTTCGACACCTCAGCGGTCGTGCCGCTGCTCGTGGTCGAGCCTGGCTCCGCTCGTGCTGCGGCGTTGTGGGACGGAGCAGACCGGGTCGTGAGCGTCCGCCTTGTGTACCCTGAGGGTCGTAGCGCCCTCGCGCAAGCGAATCGCCTCGGACGACTGACAGCTCGCCAGCTTCGGGCTGCGGTAACCGAACTCGACTCGAGATACGAGGAGCTCGACCTCGTCGAAGTCGACGATGAACTCGCTCACCGTGCGGGACACCTGGCCGAGACTCATGGCCTGCGGGGGTACGACGCTGTCCACCTCGCCGCCGCCGGTCGCGTGCGCGATCCCGATCTCGTCGTTGTCGCAGGGGACAAGGCACTTCTCGATGCAGCGACATCCGATGGGATGACCATCGCCGCCCTTGGGTGAGGCTGGTCTCAAACATGATCCACGGAGCCTTGGTGGGGTCTTGGCCCCACATCTCTTCCGTGGATCATGCCTGCGGCTGCGCGGATGCGGTCCGCCGCGGCGGCGACTCGTTCGTCGGTGGCGGTGACCGCGACGCGGACATGGCCAGCGCCGGCAGGACCGTAGAATTCGCCCGGCGCCACCAGGATCCCGAGCGCCGCAAGGTCGTCGACGGTGCCCCAGCACGGCTCGCCCCGGCTCGCCCACAGGTAGAGCCCGCCCTGCGAGTGGTCGATGGCGAACCCGGTGTCCTCCAGCGCCGACTTCAGGTCCGCCCGCCGTGCCGCGTAGCGCGAACGCTGCAGGTCGGCGTGCGCGTCGTCGCCCAGGGCGGCCACGAGAGCGGCTTGTACCGGCGCCGGAACCATCATCCCCGCGTGCCTGCGCACCTCCAGCAGCTTCCGCACGAGATGGGGATCTCCGGCCACGAAGCCGGCCCGGTACCCCGCCATGTTGGAGCGCTTCGACAGCGAGTGCACCGCCAACACATCGTGCAGGGATCCTCCGTTGACGCGCGGGTCGAGCACGGACGTCGGCATGGCCTCCCACCCGAACTCCAGATAACACTCGTCCGAGGCCACCACGGCGCCCCGCTCGCGGGCCCAGGCGACCACCTTCGCCAGATGCTCCACGGGCAGCACGGCACCGTGCGGGTTGGCCGGCGAGTTGACCCAGATCAGGCCCACTCGTCGCGGCCCGACGGCCGTGAGCGAGTCGGAGCGCACCGCGTCAGCTCCGGCGAGGCGGGCGCCGACGTCGTACGTGGGATAGGCGAGCGACGGGCACACCACCGCGTCGCCTGGACCGAGGCCGAGCAGCGACGGCAGCCACGCCACCAGCTCCTTGGAGCCGATCGTCGGCAGCACGCCGTCCGGGTCGACGGTCCCGATGCCCCAGCGCCGGCCGAACCAGCCGGCGACGGCCCCACGCAGGGCGGCTGTGCCGTAGGTGAGCGGATAGCCGGGTGCGTCGGCGGCCGCAGCCAAGGCGTCGCGGACGACAGCCGGCGTCGGGTCGACCGGACTGCCGACCGACAGATCGACCAAGCCGTCGGGGTGCGCGGCGGCCTTCTGCCCGTACGGCACGAGCCGGTCCCATGGGAAGTCCGGAAGGGCTCGGACGCCCGACGCGACCGTCAGTGCGCGCCCGTCTCCTGGGGTGGCAGGGCGGCCACCAGCGAATGGTCCTTGTCGATGACGCCCAGCTTGGAAGCCCCGCCCGGGGAGCCGAGGTCGTCGAAGAACTCGGCGTTTGCCTGGGTGTAATCCTTCCACTGCTCGGGTACGTCGTCCTCGTAGAAGATCGCCTCGACCGGGCAGACCGGCTCACACGCCCCACAGTCGACACACTCGTCGGGGTGGATGTAGAGCATCCGCTCGCCCTCGTAGATGCAGTCGACCGGACACTCCTCGACACACGCCAGATCCTTCAGATCGACGCACGGCTGCGCGATGGTGTAGGTCACGAGAAACGTCCTCCTGTCGGCGCCTGTTCCTAGTATTGCGACACCGCTCCCGACATGTGCAACCAGCCTAGGCGCATACGACGAGGTGCGGGAACGTGACCGCACTGTGGAAGGACGCCGGATGACCACCGGTGGGGTCGGCCGGATCGGTCCCGGACACATCGGCTGCCGCGTCGTCGTCCGGTACCGGCTATCGACAGGCGGTCAGGCGACGGACGTGCTGGGCGAGCTTGCGCGCTGGGACGACGGCGTGCTCACGGTCCGGCGCGCCGACGGCGAGACCGTCGAGGTCGCAGCGGCCGACGTGATCGCGGCCAGGCAGGTGGCCCCGCGCCGGCTCGTCCGGCGGGAGATCCGGGCCCTGGAGGCCGCGGCCGCACTGGGCTGGCAGGCGCTCGAGTCCGAACGGCTCGGCGGCTGGCTGCTGCGCGCGGCCGGCGGCTTCACCCGACGGGCGAACTCCTGCCTGCCATTGGCGGATCCCGGGGTGCCGCTGACCGTCGCTGTCGCGCGCGTGTCGCACTGGTACCGGGAACGACGGCTCCCGCCCGCCTTCCAGGTGCCCGCGCCGCTCGGGCGTACGCTCGACACCCACCTCGACGGCCTGGGCTGGCCGCCGGCCGCGGAGGACGTTCTGGTCATGACGTCGCCCGCCGCGCCGGTCGCTGCGGCCGTGCGCGGCGATCTGCCGTCGGTGACCGTGTCGCATGTACCTGACCCGGCGTGGCTCGACGGCTACCACTACCGCGGCGGCGAACTGCCCGCCCACGCGCGCGAGGTGCTGACCAACGCCGACACCGTGGGGTTCGCGTCGATCGACGTCGACCGCCGTCGGGTCGCGTTCGCCCGCGGGGCCGTGAGCGACGCATCCGACGGGCGGCGTTGGCTGGGCGTCACCGCCGTCGAGGTGGTCCCTGACACACGCCGCCGCGGGCTCGGCCAGCAGGTGATGGCCGGCGTGGCGGCCTGGGGCCGCGGTCACGGTGCCACCGACGTCTACCTGCAGGTCTCCGAGCACAACGCAGCGGCCCTGGCGGCCTACGCGCAGCTGGGCTTCACCGAGCACCACCGCTACCACTACCGCCGCCGTGCCGAGGGCTGAGACGGGCGAGTGCTCGGCCTCAGTCGTCGGAGCGTGGGTCCGGGCCGCAGATGACCGTCGGGTTGGCGCGGTACGTCCACGGATACGACTCGTCCTTCACGAGCTCCCCGCCCGGGGTCCACGCCTTGCGGAACGACGTGATGCTGAAGCCCTGCCAGCCGACTTCGGCCGTGCACTCGTCGCTGGTGTCGTAGATCGTCTCCGGATCGGTGAAGTTGCTCCGGCCCGACACGGAGGTATCGATGTCGAAGTACTCGGTACTCCAGATCCTGACGGTCAGCGCACCTGCGCTGCTCCCACTGCTGGGGCTGAACCGGGTCTCGACGAGCACACCGTAGGGGGTGTCGTTCCGGAACGACATGTCGAAGCTGCCCCACGAGACGGTCGCTTCCTGCGCCACCGGATAGCGGGTGATGTAGACGCTGTGCGGCTGGTGATAGACGTCCTCCAGACCGGCCAGGAACGCGGCGTGGTACGTCGTCGTCGCGAGCTGCGACACGCCGCCGCCGTAGTCCTCCCGGAACCTGCCACCGTCGATCGTCCAGCCCTTGGCGAACCCGTTGGCAGCGGTGCGCTCACCCACGATGTCGTTGAGGCTGAACACCTCGTCCGGCAGCAGCAGGGTGTTGTCGATACGCTGCGCCGCCAGCCCGATGTTGGTGTTGCGGTAGGCGGCGTGCGGGAAGCGCGTCGTCCACTCGGCGACCACCTCCTTGACACCCAGCGCCTGGGCGTCGGCGGTGGTCAGCGCCGGCTCGGTCTCGGTCAACTCGACGGCGGCAGTCCGCGCGTCGCCAGCAGCCGTCAACGCCGGGAGAACCGCGGCCGCGAGCGAGTCGGGGGCGACCCCACGCCCGGTCTGGCCGGGAACGACGACGGGCTCGCCGCCCTCGATCCGGATCGTGGCGTCCCTGCCCTCCTGGCCGATCTCGGCCAGCGCGTCGGCGGCCGCCTCGGCGAGTGTTGCGCCGTCGAGTGCAGGCACCAGCGTGCCGTCGTCACCCGCGGTCATGGTGAGCGCGGCGCCGAGCATTGCCGGCTCGAGCGTGCCGGTCTCGTCTCCGGCGACGACCTCGACCGGCGCGGACATGGCCGGCTGGGCGAACTCGGCGACCGCGCGCTCGACCTCCGCATCGGTGATGGCCGGCTCGACCTCGGTGGTCGGCAACGGGACCTCGGGCAGCGGCAGGTCGTGCGGCCCGTCGTCGCCGAAGAACGCCGCCTCGACCGCATCGGCCGCTCCCGCCACGTCGACCGCCCGCCCGGGAGCGGCCGCGCTGGTCACGACCTCGCCGTCCTCGAACGCCACCGACCCGTTCACCGCGGCGGTGTCAGCCTGCTCGCCGATGGCAATGATCGCGGCCTCGAGCGCCGGCCGGCCGACGGTCACGACGGGGTCCACCTCGCCGCCTCCGAACATGGCCCGCACCAGCGAGAGCGGGTTCGCGCTGGCTCCCGGAACCGCGTCGACGGTCGCCTCGACGTCGATCGCCAGACCCGAGGCGGCAGGCACGATGCTGAACGTGGTCTCGCCGTCGGCCACGCTCACGACGATGGGCTCGCCGACCAGGGCCGGGAGCTCGGCGGCGAGCTTCTCCTCGGCCTCCGCCTGCGACAGGTCGCCGACATCGACGCCCAGCACGGTGGCACCGCTGGCGAGGTCGCGGCCGGCGAGCAGGTAGGCGCCGAGGTACAGCAGCAGGACCCCGCCGAGGACCGCGCCGGCGACGAGCGTCGACCGCCGCCGCCAGAAGGACTGACCGGCCGCGGGCTCGCCGACGGCCTGTTGGTCGGCGGTGGCGTCGGCCGTGACCTCGGAGGGGGCGTCAGCCGTGACCTCGGCGGGGGCGTCAGCCGTGACGTCGGCCGCGGTGTCGGCGGCGGCATCATCCGCCAGGTGTGCCGGCTGGTCGGGGCGTGTGTCACCGAGTCGGGTGGGCTGGTCAGTCACGCGGTGCACACTTTCGCTCGAGAACGCGGTAACGCAGGGAGAGGCCGGCCGAACGGCTGACCGCAGCAGTCTACGCGACCGCCGCGGTGCGTCCGCCGGCGTTACCGAACGGTGACGCCGGCGAACAAGTCGTCCTCGTATCCCGTCTGCGCGTTCCGGTCGCCGGGTACGCCCTTGACCAGCCGGTAGTGCTCCCACCCCCAGATCTCCTTGCCGAGCCCGTCAGCCAGGGTGAAGAACGGCCCGTCGACGGTGATCTGGGTCGCGTGGGCTCGCATGGCTGCCATCTTGCGCTCGACGAATGCCATCCCGTCGATGGCTGCTGTCACGTCCTGGTCCGGCACGACGAAGGCGAGCTCGTCCGGGTTCTCCATGCCGAAGAAGTCGGACCCCTGCTCACGCATCCGGGCGATGCCGTCCTCGACGACACTGCGCGGCAGCGCGCTCCAGTACACCTTCGCGATGTCCCAGGCCGGCCCGAGGTCGGGCCGGTACGACGGCGCCGCCGCCAGCGCGGCGCCGTACGTGGCTGTGCGATGCGCCTGGATGTGGTCCGGATGGCCGTAGCCGCCAACCTGGTCGTACGTCAGGAGCACTTGCGGGCGTACCTCGCGGATGACTGCGACCAGGTGGTCGGCCACCTCGCGCAGGTCGGCACGCCAGAATGCGTCGGGCCGGGTCTCGGCCCGCGGGGCGGCACTGCCGTCCTGGCCGTACTCCATGCCGCTGTCGCGGTACCTGCCCGGCCCGCCCAGGAAACGGTGGTCGGTGACGCCGAGCTCCGCCATCGCGGCCGCGAGCTCGCCGATCCGGTGCCGGCCCAGACCGTCCTCCTGGTCCGCGGCAAGGTGCGCCAACTCGGGGACGAGGACCTCGCCCTCCTCGCCCAGCGTGCACGTGACCAGCGTGACCTGGGCGCCCTCCGCGACGTAGCGGGCCATGGTGGCGCCGTCGTTGATCGTCTCGTCGTCAGGGTGCGCATGGACGAGCAGAAGACGCCGGTCGGCTCGTGGCTCCGCCATACGAACCACCCTACGAGGGCGCTCCGACGGATCAGGCCCCCTGCGTGTGCACGATCTCGCGGATCTCGGCGTAGTGGCACGCGGACGGGTGGCCCTGGCCGCGGTCGATCAACGCCGGGTCCTCCTCCGCGCACTTCTCGGTGGCCTTCCAGCAGCGCGTGCGGAACCGGCACCCCGACGGCGGGTTCGCCGGGCTGGGAACGTCGCCGGTCAGCACGATCCGCTCCTTGGCGCCGCGCAGCGCCGGGTCACGCACCGGCACCGCCGACAGCAGCGCCTGGCTGTACGGGTGGGACGGGCGGTCATAGACGTCGTCGTGGGTCCCGCTCTCGACGACCCGGCCGAGGTACATGACCGCCACCCGGTCGGAGAGGTGCCGCACCACCGACAGGTCATGCGCGATGAACAGGTAGGACAGACCGAAGTCGTCCTGGAGGTCTTCCAGCAGGTTCATCACCTGGGCCTGCACCGACACGTCCAGCGCCGAGACCGGCTCGTCACAGACGATCACCTCGGGACGCAGCGCGAGGGCGCGGGCGATGCCGATCCGCTGTCGTTGGCCCCCCGAGAACTGGTGCGGGTAACGGTTGGCGAAGTCCGGGTTCAGGCCGACCCGGCCGAGCAGGTCGCGGACCTGCGTGCTGCGTTCCTTCGACGGCACGATGTCCGGGTGCACCTCCCACCCCTCGGCGACGATGTCCCCGACCGTCATCCGCGGGTTCAGGGAGGAGTAGGGGTCCTGGAAGATGATCTGAACCTGACGGCGGTACTGCTTGAGCTCGCGCGAGCTCATCTTCGTGACGTCGCGACCTTTGTACAGGATCTCGCCGGACGTCGGCTGCTCCAGGCCCATGATGAGCTTGGCGATGGTCGACTTACCACACCCGGACTCCCCGACCAGGCCCAGCGTCTCGCCCGCGTGGAGATCGAAGTCGACCCCGTCGACGGCCTGCACCTGGCCGACCGTGTGGCGGAACACGATTCCGGTCGTCAGCGGGAAGTATTTGACCAGCCCGCGCACCGACAGCAGCGGGTCAGTCATCGAGCAGCTCCTCGCTGTAGTGGCATGCGCTGGTGCGCCCGAGCAGTACCTCACGCAGCGCCGGCACGTCGTTCGCGCACTCGCGGCCAGGCGCGGCCAGGTTCCCGAACCGGGCCCGAGCGCAGCGCGGATGGAACGAGCAGCCGGGCGGGATCGCGGCCAGGTTCGGCGGCTGGCCGGTGATCGGGTGCAGCCGGGTCCCCTTGGCCTCGGCATGCGGCACCGAGCTCATCAGCCCCTCGGTGTAAGGGTGCGCCGGCGTGGTGAAGACCTCGTCGATCGTCCCGGTCTCCACGATCTTGCCTGCGTACATGACCACGACCCGGTCGGCGACCTCGTTTACCACGCCAAGGTCGTGGGTGATCAAGATCAGGCCCATCCCGGTCTCCTGCTGGAGCTCGTCCAGCAGCTCCATGATCTGTGCCTGCACAGTCACGTCCAGGGCGGTCGTGGGCTCGTCGGCGATGAGGATCTGCGGGTCCAGCGAGAGCGCCATCGCGATCATCACACGCTGGCGCATACCGCCGGAGAACTGGTGCGGGTAGTCGTTGACGCGCTGGCGGGCAGCAGGGATGCGAACCCGCTCCATCAGCTCGACCGCCTGCATCTTGGCGTCCCGGCGTGAGGTGCCGCGGTGCGCACGGAACATCTCCGCGATCTGGTGCCCGACGGTGAAGACCGGGTTCAGCGACGAGAGCGCGTCCTGGAAGACCATCGCGATCCCGGGGCCGCGGATGGCCCGCTGCACGTCTGCTGGCATCGCCAGCATGTCCTCGCCGCGGAACCGGATCGCCCCCTGGGTGACGAAACCGGGGGGCGTGTCGAGGATGCCCATGACTGCCTGGGCGCTGACGCTCTTGCCCGAGCCGGACTCCCCGAGGATGGCCAGCGTCTCGTGCTGGCGCACCGCGTAGCTGATGCCGTTGACGGCGTGGACCACTCCCCTGTCGGTGCGGAACTCGACGTGCAGGTCCTCGACTTCCAGCACCGGGACGGACGTGTCGTCCCCGGTGCTGGGCGGGGGAAGGGTGCTGGTGTCGGTCATCAGCGCAACTTCGGGTCGAGAGCGTCGCGAAGCGCGTCGCCCATTAGGATGAAGGACAGGACCGCCAGGGAGAGGAACAGGCTCGGGAACATCAGCAAGTGCGGGGCGTCCCGGAGCCTGTTCTGAGCAGAGTTGATCTGCAGGCCCCACGAGATGTTCGGCAGTTGCAGGCCGATGCCGAGGAAGGTCAGCGTCGCCTCGGCCGCGATGACCGCACCGACGGCGATGGTGGCGTACACCAACACTGGTGCCACGGCGTTGGGCAGGATGTGCCGGACCAGCACCCGAAGGGTCGACCCGCCCAGCGCACGGGCAGCCTGGACGTAGTCGGCCTCCTTGACCGACACCACGGTGGCGCGGACAAGGCGCATCGCGGTCATCCACCCGAAGACCAGCAGCGCCAGGCAGAGCTGCAGCACGCCACGGTCGGCGAGCACGGAGAGCAGCACGATGGCGCCCAGGATCAGCGGCAACCCGTAGAAGACGTCGGTGATCCGGGCCAGTAACACGTCGATCCAGCCGCCGTAATACCCGGCCAAGGAACCCACCACCACGCCGATCAGCAGCACACCGGCGATGGTGAGCAGGCCGATGGCCATCGAGTTGCGGGCACCCCAGACGACGTTGGCGAGATAGTCGCAACCCTGGATGTCGTAGCCGAACCAGGCATCAGCGCTGGGGCTTTGCGCGGATCGGGACAGCGAGCACTCTCGCGGATCCACCCCGGTGAATAGTTGCGGTCTGATTGCCATCACGGCGAACACCACGAACAGGGCCGCCCCGAACAGGAAGAACGGATTGCGCCGCAGGGAGTGCAACGCGTCGGACCACAGGCTGGTCTGCCGCAGTTCGCCGCCCACCTGGGCAACGGCGATCTCGGTCGCCTTCTGGTCCTCCGGCGGGCGTTCCGGAGCGCTGACGGCAGGCCCGCCGCCGAGCGTGGGTTCGCGCTCACTCATAACGGATTCTCGGGTCGATGACGGCGTACAACACGTCGACCACCAAGTTGAAAAAGATGTAGAAGAACACGAACAGCGTGACGATGCCGACGACCACGGCGCCCTCCTGACGTAGCACCGCATCGAACACGGCGCGCCCGAGCCCTGGGATGTTGAAGACCGATTCGGTCACGATCGCCCCGGCCATCAAGTTGCCGAGGTCGGCGCCGATGAAGGTCACCACCGGGATCAGGCTGTTGCGCAACGTGTGCTTGCCCACCACCACCGACTGCTTCAAACCCTTGGCCCGGGCGGTGCGGACGTAGTCCTGGCGCAGGTTCTCCGCCAGGCTGGTGCGGGTCAACCGGGCCACGTAGGCGAGGGACAACGAGGCCAGCACCAGGCCGGGCAACAGGTAGCTGTACCAGCCGTCTCGGATGCCGGCGATGGGAAACAGGGCGAGTTGCAGTCCCAGGGTGTACTGCGCGATGAAGCCGAGCACGAAGACCGGGACCGACACCACGGCGGTGGTCGAGACCAGGACCAGGTTGTCCCAGAACGATCCGCGCCGGATGCCAGCCATAATTCCCGCGATCAGCCCGAAGACGATCTCGAAGCCGATGGCGACCAGGGCGAGCCGTACCGTCACCGGCAGCCGTTGGGTGATGGTGTCGATCACCGGTCGTCCGCTGAACTCGGTGCCGAAGTCGCCCTGCAACAGACCGCCGACGTACTTGGCGTATTGCACCAGCAACGGATCGTCGAGGTTGTACTCGTCCCGTAACGCGGCGACCACGCCCGGCGCCAACGGCCGGTCGCCGCCCAGCGCGCGGATGGGATCACCCGGCAGTGCGTAGACCAGCCAGAAGATCAGGAACGACGCCCCGATCAGGACCGGGATGGTGAGCAGCAGCCGGCGTGCGACGTAACGGCCCATCCTTGCTCCTTGGGGTGCTCGGGGGCGCGGGGGTCGCCGCGCCGCAGATGAGTCCCTACGCGGACGATACGCGAAGCGGGTGTGTTTTTTGGGGTGCGCCCGACCCAAGATCTGGGCCGGGCGCACCCCAACGGACGTGCTCGGTTACGGGTTGACGACCGTCACCGCCGCTGCGTCGACGCGGCCGTACGCGTTGACGGTGACGTTGTCGACGTTCTCCGAGTGCACGTACTGCAGCCGGCCGTAGAACATCGGAATCGTCGGCATGTCCTCGACGAGGATGTCCTCGGCCTGCTGGTACAGCTCGATCGCCTCCTCGTTGTCCGCGGCCTGGTTGCCTTCGGCGATCAGCGCGTCGAACTCCTCGTTGACGTAGAAGCTCGAGTTGGAGCCACCTGGCGGCAGAGCTGCCTCGGTGTACAGAGGCTCCAGGAAGTTCTGCGGGCTGGGGTAGTCCATGATCCAGCCCAGGCGGAACGGCCCGGTCATGCCCTGATTGTCGATCAGCGGCAGGTACTCGGCGAACTGCAGGTCGCCCCGGATGACGTACTCGACGCCGATGTTTTCGCGGAGTTGGTTGCCGACGGCCTGCACCCACTCGTCGTGGCCGGCGCCGGCGTTGAACCACAGCTCCACCGGAACCGACCGGTCGAACCCGGCCTCGTCCAGCAGTGCGTTGGCCTCTTCGACGTTCAATTGGCAGTAACCGGCGCAGGCGTCCTCACGGAAGCCGTCGACCACCGGCGAGATGTACGAAGTGGCCGGCTGCCGGGAGCCGAGGAAGATCGCATCGGTGATGGCCTGCCGGTCGATCGCCATCGAGAACGCGTGACGCACGCGCGGGTCGGAGTACCGCGGGTCGTAGGTTGGCATGTTGAGCGAGGTGATGTCGCCGCGCGGCGCCTCCTGGTACTGGTCGCCGAACTCGTCCGGAGCCGACGCGATGGCGTCCGGCGGGATCTGGTCGACGACGTCGAGGTTGCCCGCCTGCACGTCGGAGTACGCGGTCGTCTGCTCGGTGTAGACGCGGTACTCCACCTCGTCGGCGTTAGCCGGTTCGTCACCGGAGTAGTCCTCGTACCTGGTCAGGGTGATGCCCTGGCCCGGCACGAACGGCTCCTCGGCCATGAACGGACCGTTGCCGATCGGCTGCTCGCCGAAGGCCGCCGGGTCCGGGTTCTCGAAGAACGCCTCCGGCAGCGGGAAGAACGCGGTGTAGCCCACCGTGACGGGGTACTGCGCGAAAGGCGAGCTCAGCGTGACCGTGAACGTCCGCTCGTCGACCACCTCGAGGCCGGACATCTCGGTCGCGGCCGGCTCCTCACCGGTGGGTTCGCCAGCGTCGTCGGTCGGAGCCTGCAGGTCGTCGTAGCCCTCGACGTTGGCGAAGAAGTACGAGTTGTCGTTCGCGTTCGGGCTGTACGCGACCCAGTTCCAGGTGTCGACGTAGGACTGCGCGGTCACGTCGGTGCCGTCGTGGAACGTCCAGCCCTCGTTCAGGGTGATCGTCCAAGTCGTCTGGTCCTCGGACTCTACCGACTCCGCGACACCGGTGAACTCGGCCTCGTTGGTCTCGTTGTTGTACTGGATCAGCCCGGTCCAGAGCGAGTCGACGACCTGGCCGCCCTCGGACTCATTGGTCTGGCCGGGGACGAGCGGGTTCTCCGGCTCACCGATATAGATGCTGAACGAGCCACCGGTCGTGAGTTCGTCGTCACCGCCGCCGGCGCCATCGCCCTCCTCGTCACCGCCGCACGCGCTCAACCCGAGCGCGAGAGCCGTGACGACGGCGAACGATGCCTTGCGGGTGGAAACTCGCATGGATGTCCTCCTGAGATCCATAGGACGTTGCAGACAGGGGCTGCCGACACATCGGTCGGCTCGCCGCGCTACCCGGCCCCGGGCGGGGCGCCGAACTACAGCGTCTGCCCGCAGGATGCCTACCTTCTAGTGTGCGTCGTGCCCAGACAGCAAGGCATGCGCGACGATTAGGGCATAACGCAACCAACCTGTGACCGATCGTCACGTCGGGGCGTGACCCATGTCACAACATCCGCCGCGGGCTGGCCGGCGGCGGCTCGACGGGGTGCGGCGCTCAGTGGTGGACGACGACGTCGTCGCGGACGGTTGCGTAGTGGCAGGCGGATTCGTGGTCAATGCCTGGGCGCACCTCCAGCGAGGGGACCTCGGCGGCGCACAGATCGGTCGACTTCCAGCACCGGGTCCGGAACCGGCACCCGCTGGGCGGGTTGGCCGGGCTCGGCGGGTCGCCGGCGAGGATGATCTGCCGGCGCTGGCCGCGGACCGCCGGGTCGGGGACCGGCACCGCCGACAGCAGTGCCTGGGAGTACGGATGGCTGGGCCGCTCGTAGATCTGCTCGTCGGTGCCGGTCTCGACCAGCTTGCCCAGGTACATCACGGCCACCCGGTCGGCGATGTGCCTGACGACGGACAGGTCGTGCGCGATGAAGATGTACGACAGGCCGAACTCGTCCTGAAGCTTCTCCAGCAGGTTGACCACCTGCGCCTGCACCGAGACGTCGAGCGCGGAGACCGGCTCGTCGCAGATGACCACCTGCGGGCGCAACGCGAGCCCACGCGCGATGCCGATGCGCTGACGCTGCCCGCCGGAGAACTGGTGCGGGTAGCGATTGATGTGCTCGGGGTTGAGGCCGACGACCTCGAGCAGCTTCTGGATCCGGCGGCGCCGGCTGCGCTTCGGCGCCCCCTCCGGGTGGATGTCGAACGGCTCGCCGACAATCTCGCCCACGGTCATCCGCGGGTTCAGCGACGAGTACGGATCCTGGAAGATGATCGAGATGTTCCGCCGGATCGCCCGCAACGCCGTGCCGCGAGCCGCGAAGATGTCCGTGCCCTGGAATGTCGCCGTGCCGCTGGTCGGTGTCTCCATCCGAACGAGGAGCCTCGCCAGCGTCGACTTTCCGCAACCCGACTCGCCGACGATGCCCAGCGTCTCGCCCTGGTGCAGCCGGAAGGAGACGTCGTCGACGGCCTTGACCTCACCGACGTGCCGCTTGACGACGGTTCCCGCGGTCAGCGGGAAGTACTTGACCAGGTTCGCGACGTCGAGGACGACCTCGCCGGTCTCACTGGGCGCCGGCATCGAGCACCCCACGGGCGAAGTGGCACGCGCTGCGCCGGCCGGGAGCCACGGTCTCGAGACGCGGGCGCCGTTCCCGACACACGTCCCGGGCGTACGGACACCGAGGGCCGAACTCGCAGCCCGCCGGGATGTCGGTGAGGCTCGGCGGCAGGCCGCCGATCGCCGTCAGGTCCTGGCCCTTCTGGTCGACCCGCGGGATCGACTCCAGCAGCCCCTTGGTGTAAGGATGCGCCGGCCGCGCGTAGATCTCGCCGACGCATGCCTGCTCCATGATCCGGCCGGCGTACATCACCGCGATGGTGTCGGCGATGTCGGCCACCACGCCCAGGTCGTGGGTGATGAGAATCAGGCCCATCCGGCTCTCGCCCTGCAGGTCGCGCAGCAGCTGCATGATCTGCGCCTGGACGGTGACGTCGAGTGCCGTCGTCGGCTCGTCGGCGATCAGGACGTCGGGATCGAGCGTAATCGCCATCGCGATCATGATGCGCTGCCGCATGCCGCCGGAGAACTGGTGCGGGTAGTCGTCCACCCGCTGCCGGGCGGCCGGGATCCGGACCCGGTCCATCAACTCGATCGCCCTCGCCCGGCTCTCGCTACGGGACAGGCCCTCGTGGATCCGGAACATCTCGCCGATCTGCCACCCGACCGAGAAGACCGGGTTCAACGCCGACAGCGCGTCCTGGAAGATCATCGCGATGCTGCTGCCCCGGTACGCCCTACGGTCGTCGGTGGGGAGGGTCAACAGGTCCTGACCGCGAAACCGGACCGCGCCGCCGGTGACGAACGCGGGCGGGCTGTCGAGCAGTCCCATGATCGCGTGAGCGGTCACGGTCTTGCCTGAGCCGGACTCCCCCAGCACAGCCAGTGTCTCGCTCTCCCGCAACGAGTACGACACGCCGTTGACGGCCTTCGCCACGCCGTCGCGGGTGCGGAACTCCACCTGCAGGTCGTCGACCTCGAGCAGTGGCGGCCGTGTGTTCGCGGTGGCCATCAGCGCAGCCTCGGGTCGAACGCGTCGCGGACGGCGTCGCCGAGAACGATGAACGCCAGCACGGTGACCGACAGGAAGGCACTCGGGAACAGGAGCATGTGCGGCGACTGCCGGGCGAAGCTGGCTGCGTCGCTGATGGCCACGCCCCAGGACACCACCGGCGGCTGCAGGCCGATACCCAGGAACGACAACGTCGCCTCGACCGAGATGAACACGCCGAGCACGATGGTCGCGTAGACGATCACCGGCGTGGCCGCGTTGGGCAGGACGTGCCGGCGCAGCAGGCGTCGGGCGTCGGCCCCGAAGACCTGTGCAGCCTGCACGTAGTCGGCCTGCTTTACCGAGATCACCGCCGAGCGCATGATCCGGGCCAGTGGCGGCCAGCCCAGCAGGGCCAGCGCGATGGCCACCTTGCCGATCGTCTGCCACTCCGGCGTGCGCGGGCCGGACGGGAACGACACCAGCACCAGCATGCCGCCGAGCAGCAGCGGGATCGCGAAGAACACGTCGGTGATCCGCGACAGCAGGCTGTCGACCCAGCCGCCGTAGAACCCGGCGAGCATCCCGACCACACCGCCGACCACCGACACGACGGCCGTCGTGACGATTCCCACCAGGATCGAGGCGCGAGCACCGTAGATCGTCCGCGTGTACACGTCACAGCCTTGGACGTCGTAGCCGAACCAGGCGTCCATGCTGGGTCCGAGCCGGCTGAACGTGAGGTCGCAGTCCCTCGGCCCGCGGTCGGTGAACAACCCCGGGAAAGCCGCCATGACCAGGAGCACCGCGATGACAACCGCCGACGCGAGGAAGATCGGGTTGCGACGCAGGTCGTGCCAGGCGTCGCCCGCAAGCGAGCGTGGCTCGGCCGCTGGAGCCCCCGGAGCCGACGGAGCCGGGGCCGTGGCCGGGGGGGCCGCCGGTGGGTACAGCGTGGTCGGGTCAGTCATAACGGATCCTCGGGTCGAGGGCTGCGTAAAGCAGGTCGACGACCAGGTTGGCGAGCAGGAACACGAGTACGAGCACCGTCACGGCACCGGTGACCATCGCTCCGTCGCGCAGCCGGATGCTGGAGAAGATCAGCCCGCCGACGCCGTCGATGTTGAAGATGCCTTCGGTGACGACCGCTCCACCGAGCAGCGTGCCGAAGTCGGCGCCGATCAGGGTGATCACCGGGATCAGCGAGTTGCGCACGGTGTGGACGCCCACGACCCGCCGCCGGTTGAGACCCTTCGCGGTAGCTGTCCGCACGTAGTCGGCATGCAGGTTCTCGACCAGGTTCGTCCGCATCAGCCGCGCGACGTAGGCCAGCGACGTGGTGGACA
This sequence comes from Jiangellaceae bacterium, assembly GCA_050743075.1. Classification (GTDB taxonomy): domain Bacteria; phylum Actinomycetota; class Actinomycetes; order Jiangellales; family Jiangellaceae; genus JBOGDS01. Next base: position 49,206 of record JBOGDS010000021.1, read on the forward strand.
GGACGAAGGCCGGGAGCAGCAACTCGTAGACGGTCGCGTCCGCAGACACCGAAGGTGGGAAGAGCCCCAGGTTGACGCCGAGCACCAGCTGGAGCGCATACCCGATGACGAAGATCGGGATCGAGATGATGAGCAGCGTGCTCAGCAGTACCAGGTTGTCGGCGAAGCCGCCACGGCGAAGCCCGGCCAGGATCCCGGCGCCGATGCCGATCACGATCTCGAACAAGATGGCGAGCCCGGCGAGCTTCGCCGTCGTGGGATACGTCGCCAGCAACCGGTCTGCCACCTGGACACCGGCGAACGTCTCCCCGAAGTCGCCCTGCAGCAGCCTGCCCATGTACAGGCCGTACTGCACGTACCAGGGCTCGTCGAGGTTGAACTCGGCCGTCATCGCGCTGATGTAGGTGTCCGGGCAGGCCCGGTCGCCACACTTGCCGGCGAACGGGTCGCCCGGTAGCGCCCACACCGCGACGTAGATCAACAAGGTCGCACCCACGACCACCGGGATCATCTGCAGAAGGCGTCTGACGACGTAGCGTGCCATGAGCCTTCCTCTGTGCCGCGGTGCAATGGCAGACACGGCGCTCGCTCCGTCCGGCTCGGCGGCACGAACCGGACGGTGCGAGCGCGTGCGTCCCTACCCGTTGACGTAGATGCTGAAGACGTCGAGCGTTCCGAACGGGGTGAGGTTGACGTCGCGGACCTTCGTCGAGAAGCCGGCAATGGTCTTCTGGTACCAGAGCGGGATCACCGGCATCTCCTGCGTGAGCATGACCTCCGCCTCCTGGTAGAACCGGATCGCGTCCTCCTGAGAGGGTGCCTGGGCAGCTTCCTGGACCTTGGCGTCGAACTCCGGGTTGCTGTAGTCACCGTCGTTGGCGCCCGCGTCCGTGACGTACAGCGGGGCCAGGAAGTTGTCGATGCCGGGGTAGTCCATCTGCCAGCCGGTCCGGAACATGCCGGGCAGCTCGCGCTCGGTGATCTGGTCGCGGAACGTCGCGAAGTCGACCACCGGCGTCGCCGTGCACTCCAGCCCGGTCGCGTTCCTGATGCTGTTGCAGGCGGCCTCGACCCAATCCTTGTGGATGCTGTCGGCGTTGTACGACAGCGTCAGCTCGTCGGTGAAGCCGGACTGCTCGACGAGCTGCCGGGCCGCCTCGGCGTCGTACTCGCAGAACTCACCGCACTGGTTCGCCTGGAAACCGTCGACGACCGGTGAGACCCAGCCGGTAGCCGGCTCGAAGCTGCCCTGGAAGATGTTCTGGGTGATCAGGCTGCGGTTGATCGCCCGCGAGATGCCCTTGCGAAGGTCGACGTTCGACATGGCCTCGTCGACGGACTCGGGGGCGAACGTCAGGGTCTGGATGACGCCCGCCTCGCGCTCGACGACGTTCTCACCGAGATCGATCCGGTGCTGCTCACCGGCAAGGACGGCCGGCGGCAGGCCGATCATCACGTCGACGTTGTCGGAGAGCAGGTCAGCATACTCGGCCTCGCTCTCCTGGTAGATCCGGTACGTCAGCACGTCGATGTGTGGCGTGGTCTCGCCCTGGTAGCCGTCGTACGCCGTCATCTCGATGGCGACGTTCTGCTCCCACGCCTCCACCCGGAACGGTCCGGAACCGATCGGGCGGTTGCCGAACGCCTCGATGTCCTCGTAAAAGACCTCCGGCAGCGGTGAGAAGGCCAGGTAGCCCAACCGCTGGGGGAACGTCGCATATGGGTACGACAGCTCGATCGTGAACGTCAGCTCGTCGACCACGGCCAGCCCGGACATCTCCGCGACCGGGGCCTCGTCGTCCGTGACGGTGCCGTCCTCGTCCTCGTCCACGCCCTGCACCTCGGCGAAGCCCGCTATCGGGTCGAAGAAGTACGAGTTGAGGTTGGCGTTGGGCCCGTACGCCGCCCAGTTCCACGCCCGGACGAAGCTCTGCGCGGTGATCGGCGTGCCGTCGTGGAATGTCCAGCCGGGCTTGAGCCGGACCGTCCAGGTGACGTTGTCCTCGGACTCGATGGAGTCGGCGACCTCGTATACCTGTTCGGCCGTCTGGGGGTCGTACCGGATGAGCTTGGAGAAGACCACGTCGAGCGGGTCGCCGCCACACACCTCCTGGGTGTTGGCGGGCACGAGCGGGTTCTGCGGGTTGCAGCCGCCGATGACGACGGTACCTCCGGCGGTGGCCGCGCCACCGCCTCCGTCGTCCCCATTGGCCCCGCAGGCGCTGAGCACGAGCGCCAGGCCGACGGCCGCGGCGATGGTTCCGTTGCGAGCGGACACTCGCATGGATCTCCTCCTAGCGTCAGGGTTGCTGCCCCGGCCAGCTCGCATTGTTAGACGCAGGCATGACAGTAAGGCAAGCCCCACGCATCCCTGGGGCTGGTCCGCAACCAGACCGTGACAAAACGCCGATGGTATCCCACCGTCCGGGCCGTCATCATGGTGCCCGTGAACGGCCCGGTCCACCACCTGGCGTTGGCCGAGGACCGGGCGGACGCGGTCCGCACCGGCGCGTACCGAATGTCGACCCTGGGCATCACGCTGGCAGAGCAGCTCTTCGTCCGCTGCTCCTTCCCGCACCAGGTCGGGCGGTCGCCGACCTGTTCTATCGCGGCATTCACGACGTCGCGCTGCTGAGCATCCAACCAGACTTGCTACGGTCCGACGTGCGGGTCGAGGACCTCGACGGCACCGGCGAGGCCTACCCGCACGTCTACGGCCCGCTCGGCGTCGACGCCGTGGTGGCTGTCACGCCCCCTTCACCCTGGACCGGACGGCCGCCTCGTCATCGACCTCTGAGACACGTTGCGCCGCCTAATCGACGCGCAGGTGCTCGTCGCCGAAGTCGGCCATCAGGCTGAGGCGCCCACCGAGTGCTCCGACGTATCTGTAGAGTATTTCTGGTTCTCCTCACCTTTCTGTGGGTAGTTGGATGGTGAGTCCGCCGCAGCAGAGGTAGATCATGGCGATGAGGGCGGCGGCGCTGTGGTGTCCGTAGCCGCGGTGGTTGATGAGTCGGATCTTGGAG
>JBOGDS010000022.1:0-51377 GCA_050743075.1 Jiangellaceae bacterium
CTCGCATGCCAGGGCTGGCTGCTCGGCGCTCATCTGCGACTGGCGCGACGGGTGGATCGCGACCCGCTTACCGGCCTGCCAGGCCGGGCACGCCTCGTCGACCGGGCCGGTCGTGCACTGTCGAGCGGGCAGGGAGTCGGGCTGGTGTTCGTCGACCTGGACCGGTTCAAGGAGGTCAACGACTCGCACGGGCACGTCGTGGGCGACCGCGTCCTCGCCGAGGTCGCGCGCCGGTTGCAGCGAGCCGCCGGCCCGGACGCATTCGTCGCCCGCTACGGTGGCGACGAGTTCGCGGTCCTGGTCACTGTGCGGGCGGCAGAGACGGAGGGGCTCGCCGACCGGATCGGCCGCTGCCTTCGGTCTCCCGTGCTCGCGCCGGCACCGGTCGACGTCTCGGCGAGCATCGGGGCGGCGAACGGGGCCGGCGGTACCGTGGACGACCTGCTCGTCGCGGCTGACGCCGCGATGTACGCGGCGAAGCGGGCGGTGACCGGCATGCGGACAACCGTCCCGAATGCCGAGACTGCCATCGCCGCGCCTTGACGCTTCCACCGGCCGTGCGGGAACGTTCGGCTCGTGCACGTCAGCAACATCGTACTCGAACAGCGCGTCGGCTAAGCATCCAGCCGTCGCGCGACCCCCTCGTGAGCCCTCGGGCCGGGGGGTCTTTTCATTGCCGGATGACGTCGTCAGGACGAGGAGCCATGTCCCTGCCAGACCAGCACGGAAGCACGATCACGGGGGCCGCGAGCCTGATCCGCTCGCTGGAGGCCGCCGGTGTCGACACCGTGTTCGGCATCCCGGGCGGTGCGATCCTGCCGGCGTACGACCCGCTCCTCGACTCCACCAAGATCCGGCACATCCTGGTCCGCCACGAGCAGGGGGCGGGCCATGCCGCGGAGGGATTCGCGCTGGCGACGGGCAAGGTCGGCGTGTGCATGGCCACCAGCGGGCCCGGTGCGACCAACCTCGTCACGCCGATCGCCGACGCCCACATGGACTCGGTGCCGATGGTGGCGGTCACCGGCCAGGTGCCGAGCGCGGCGATCGGCACCGACGCGTTCCAGGAAGCCGACATCCGCGGCATCACGATGCCGATCACGAAGCACAACTACCTGGTGACCGACGCGGCCGACATCCCGCGGACCATCGCGGAGGCCTTCCACATCGCGTCGACCGGCCGGCCCGGTCCGGTCCTCGTCGACATCGCCAAGGACGCGTTGCAGGCGTCGACGACGTTCCGATGGCCGACCACCGTCGACCTGCCCGGCTACCGGCCGATTCTGCGGCCGCACGCCAAGCAGGTGCGGGAGGCTGCCCGGCTGATCGTCGGGGCGCGGCGGCCGGTCCTCTACGTTGGTGGGGGGGTGCTCCGGGCACAGGCGTGGGCTGAACTGCGTGCGCTCGTCGAGCTCACCGGTGTCCCGGTCGTCACGACGCTGACCGCTCGGGGCGCGTTCCCCGACAGCGACCCGCGTCACCTCGGCATGCCCGGGATGCACGGCACGGTGGCGGCCGTCACTGCCTTGCAGAAGGCCGACCTGATGGTGGTTCTGGGTGCCCGCTTCGACGACCGGGTCACCGGAAAGCTGTCGACGTTCGCGCCGGAGGCGACCGTCGTCCACGCCGACATCGACCCGGCCGAGATCTCGAAGAACCGGACCGCTGACGTGCCGATCGTCGGCGACTGCCGCGAGGTGATCGCCGACCTCGTCGTCGCCGTCCAGGCGGAGCACACGGCCGGCCGGCGAGGCGACTACGCGTCGTGGTGGCAGCAGATCGACGGCTGGCGGCAGCGCTTCCCGCTCGGCTATACGGCAACCGACGACGGCGAGCTCGCGCCGCAGTACGTTATCGAGCGCCTCGGCTCCATCGTCGGGCCGGACGCGGTGTACGTGGCCGGCGTCGGCCAGCACCAGATGTGGGCCGCTCAGTTCATCTCCTACGAGAAGCCGGGCACCTGGCTCAACTCCGGTGGTCTGGGCACGATGGGGTTCGCCGTGCCGGCGGCCATGGGAGCCAAGGTGGGCCGACCGGACGCGACTGTGTGGGCTATCGACGGCGACGGCTGTTTCCAGATGACCAACCAGGAGCTGGCCACCTGCGCAATCGAGGGGATCCCGATCAAGGTCGCCGTCATCAACAACGCGAGCCTCGGCATGGTCCGGCAGTGGCAGACGCTGTTCTACAACTCGCGCTATTCCAACACCGACCTGGACAGCCGTCGCATTCCCGACTTCGCCAAGCTGGCCGAGGCGTACGGCTGCGTCGGGCTGCGCTGTGATGCCGGCGCGGAGGTGGATGCCACGATCGACAAGGCGATGGCAGTCGACGACCGGCCGGTCGTGGTCGACTTCGGTGTGCACCGCGACGCGATGGTGTGGCCGATGGTTCCCGCCGGCACCAGCAACGACGACATCCAGATCGCGCGCGGCATGGCGCCCGACTGGGACCGGAGTGACGAGCGATGAGCAAGCACACGCTGTCGATCGTTGTCGAGAACAAGCCCGGGATCCTGGCCCGGATCGCTGCGCTCTTCGCCCGCCGCGGCTTCAACATCGACTCGCTCGCCGTGGGGCCCACCGAGCATGCGTCGGTTTCCCGGATGACGGTCGTCGTCGACGTCGAGGACCAGCCTCTCGAGCAGGTCACGAAGCAGCTCAACAAGCTGGTCAACGTCATCAAGATCGTCGAGCTGGACTCCTCGCAGTCGGTGCAGCGAGAGTTGTTGCTGCTCAAGGTCAAGGCCGACCTCGAGTCGCGTTCGCACGTCCTCGAGACCGTTCAGCTGTTCCGTGCCAAGGTCGTCGACGTCGCGTCCGACGCTGTGACGATCGAGGCGACCGGCTCGTCGGAGAAGCTGGACGCCCTGCTGCGGGTACTGGAGCCGTTCGGGATCCGTGAGCTCGTCCAGTCCGGGGTGGTCGCGGTCGGACGCGGCTCCCGTTCGATCACAGACCGCGCCCTACGCCCCCTCGACCGCACCGCATAGACCGATCACCCCGTCCCGTGATCATGAAGACCTTGGCGGCCCATAGCCCTTCGATTCCTTCATGATCATGGCGGGCGTGGATTCATCCTAGACACGAAGGAGAAGCCCGACGTGGCCGAGCTGTTCTACGACGACGACGCGGACCTGTCGATCATCCAGCACCGGAACGTGGCCGTGCTCGGCTACGGCAGCCAGGGTCATGCCCACGCGCTGAGCTTGCGTGACTCGGGGGTCGACGTGCGCATCGGCCTGCCCGAGAGCTCGAGGAGCCGGCCCAAGGCGGAGGCGGAGGGACTGCGGGTCGTCACGCCCTACGAGGCCTGTGAGGAGGCAGATCTCGCCGTCATCCTCGCGCCCGACCACGTCCAGCGGCACCTGTACGCCGAGGCGGTCGAGCCGAACCTCGTCGATGGCGACGCGCTGTTCTTCGGGCACGGCTTCAACATCCGGTTCGGCTACGTGAAACCACCGGCCGGCGTCGATGTGTGCATGGTGGCGCCCAAGGGGCCGGGCCACCTGGTGAGGCGCGAGTTCTCCGACGGGCGCGGCGTTCCGGTGCTCGTCGCCGTCGAGCAGGACGCAAGCGGCAACGCATGGCCGCTGACACTCGCCTACGCCAAGGCGATCGGCGGCCTGCGGGCCGGCGGGATCAGGACCACGTTCACCGAGGAGACCGAGACCGACCTGTTCGGGGAGCAGGCGGTTCTCTGCGGCGGCGTGTCCCGGCTGGTGCAGACCGGGTTCGAGACCCTGACCGAGGCCGGCTACCAGCCCGAGGTCGCCTACTTCGAGTGCCTGCACGAGCTCAAGCTCATCGTCGACCTCATGTATGAGGGAGGCATCGCCAAGCAGCGCTGGTCGGTGTCCGACACCGCCGAGTACGGCGACTACACCTCCGGCCCGAAGATCATCGACGAGTCGGTCAAGCAGCGGATGCAGCAGACTCTGCGCGAGGTGCGGGACGGCTCCTGGGCGGCCGGGTTCATCGCCGACCAGGATGCCGGCGCACCGGAGTTCAACCGGTTGCGCAAGGAAGGGGAGCAGCACCCCATCGAGGCCACCGGCCGTGAGCTGCGCAAGCTGATGAGCTGGGTCAGGTCGGATGACGACTACACGGAGGGCACCGCCACGCGCTGACCCGAGCCCGGCGTGGGGTCGCATTCGCTCGGCTACCGGTCTGCGGGTCACCGCACGTCGTACGACCTGGCCGGCAGGACTCAGCGAACGCGAAGTGGAGGTGCGCTCCGCCTGCCGGCGCGCCGATTGTCCAACCCGCAGATCGGGCCGGCCCTCGTGGTGTCATCGCGCCCGGCCGAGCACCACGTGCAGCACATCTACGCGAAGATCGGTGTCTCCACCCGGGCGGCAGCGGCGCTGTTCGCCATGCAGCACGGCCTGCTCCCGCTGTGATCCATGACCGGCGGGGCTCGAGCAGCTGATCGCCCGCGGCCGACCGGCGTCGCCTGCCCTGCATGTCGTCCGGGTCGGTAGCGAGCGGGATAAACTCGGCGGAGTCGGGCCCACCGCCGTGCTCCGCCCGTCCACGTACGACACGCGTACGACACGAAGAGGGTGCACCGTTGGTGAGCAAGCCCGTCGTTCTGATCGCTGAGGAGCTCTCGCCCGCCACGGTCGAGGCGCTCGGGCCCGACTTCGAGGTCCGCTACTGCGACGGGGCGGACCGTGGGTCGCTGCTTCCCGCCGTCGCCGACGCCGAGGCGCTTCTCGTCCGCAGCGCGACCAGGGTCGACGCCGATGTCATCGCGGCGGCACCGCGGCTGCGGGTGATCGCCCGAGCCGGTGTCGGCCTCGACAATGTCGACGTCAAGGCCGCCACCCAGGCCGGAGTCATGGTCGTGAACGCGCCGACGTCCAACGTCGTTAGCGCGGCCGAGCTCACAGTGGGACTCCTGCTCGCCACGGCGCGCCACATCCCGCCTGCCAACGCGGCGCTGAAGACCGGCGAGTGGAAGCGCAGCAAGTACGTCGGCGCCGAGCTGTACGAGAAGGTCGCCGGCATCGTCGGCCTCGGTCGGATCGGTATCCTCGTCGCCCAGCGGCTTTCGTCCTTCGGCATGCAGGTCATCGCGTACGACCCCTATGTACCGGCAGCGCGGGCCGCGCAGATGGGTGCGCGCAGCGTGTCCTTGGAAGAACTGCTGCGGGAGAGTGACTTCATCTCAGTCCACCTGCCGAGGACACCGGAGACGGCCGGGCTGATCGACGAGCACGCGCTGTCGATGGTCAAGCCGACGGTACGGATCGTCAACGCGGCCCGCGGCGGCGTCGTCGACGAGCACGCCTTGGCTCTGGCGCTCAAGGAGGGCCGGGTCGCGGGTGCCGGCATCGACGTCTTCGCCCACGAGCCTTGTACCGACTCGCCGTTGTTCGGCTTCGACTCGGTCGTCGTCACGCCGCATCTCGGGGCATCGACGGAGGAGGCGCAGGAGAAGGCCGGCGTCTCGGTGGCGCGATCCGTCCGGCTGGCGCTGGCCGGTGAGCTGGTGCCCGACGCCGTCAACGTCAAGGGTGGTGCGATCGCGCAGGACGTCCGGCCCGGCATCCCCCTGGCCGAGAAGCTCGGCCGGATCTTCACCGCGTTGGCTGGGGGCGTCGCCACCCAGCTCGACGTCGAGGTCCGCGGGGCGATCGTCGAGCACGACGTCAAGATCCTCGAGCTGGCGGCGCTCAGGGGCGTGTTCGCCGACGTCGTCGAGGACGCAGTCACGTACGTCAACGCTCCGGTCATCGCGGCCGACCGGGGTGTCGCAGTGCGGCTCGTCACCGACGAGGAGTCGCCGGACTACCGCAATCTGATCACTGTCCGCGGGACGCTCACGGACGGCAGGCCGATCTCGGTGTCGGGCACGCTGTCGGGTCCGCGGCACACCGAGAAGCTCGTGGAGGTCCTGGGCTACGACATCGAGGTCCAGCCGAGCGACCACATGGCCTTCCTGCGCTACCACGACCGGCCGGGCGTGGTAGGCGTCGTGGGGCGTGTCCTGGGCGACGCCGCGGTGAACATCGCCGGGATGCAGGTCAGCCGTGACACCAAGGGCGGCCATGCGCTGGTCGTGATGACGGTCGACCAGGCCGTTCCGCCGCGTGCCTTCGACGAGATCCTCGCTGCGATCGGCGCCGAGTGGGGCCGCACCGTCGACCTCGCGACCTGACCTGAGTCTCGGCATCCGAGACGGCTGTCCACCCGACGGGACAGTTGGACGTCCTAGGAGTACCGTCGCCTGGGTCATGGCGTGGTCGGTACGAATCCTTCGCCGCCGCGACGGGGCTCGTTAGGCCGGCTCCCCGTCGCGGAGTCTCGGCGTTCCCGCTGGCCGACCCGTACTTCAGACGAGGGATCACCCGCGATCCGGGCCTTCTGCCGGATGAGATCACACGGCACCGCCACCAGCCGGTCCGTGGTCCAGGCAGTACCGCTCCCCGTCGATCCACTGTCGATGACGACCGGAGCACGATCATGACCGAGGAGCAACTGAACGCCCAGCATGCGTTGCAGGAGGCGATGGACCGCCGTGACAACGGCGGCGAGACCGGCCACTGAGCACGCTGGCCACCACGCCAGGGCCCGCGCCTACGGGGGAGGTGCGGGCCCTCGTCATGTGTCCGGATGGCGGGATGACCGTGCCACCATCCGGAACGGCGCCGTACGGTGACGCGCATGTCGCGCAGCATCACCGTGGCTGTCATCGCCGGCGACGGGATCGGTCCCGAGGTCGTGACCGAAGGTCTGAAGGTGCTCGACGCCGCGCTTGCCGGGTCGGACCTGAAGGTCGAGACCACGGCGTACGACCTCGGAGCACGCCGATGGCAGGCGACCGCCGAGACGTTGCCCGACTCGGTGCTCGCCGAGCTGCGCGGGCATGATGCGATCCTGCTCGGCGCGGTCGGTGATCCCGGGGTGCCCAGTGGGGTTCTGGAGCGAGGTCTGCTGCTGAGGCTGCGCTTCGAGCTCGACCACTACGTGAACCTTCGCCCGGCGCGACTTTTTCCCGGCGTCGCGACGCCGCTGCGCGATCCCGGTGAGATCGACCTCGTCGTCGTCCGGGAGGGGACCGAGGGTCCCTACGTGGGCAACGGCGGCGCGGTACGCGTCGGCACGCCGCACGAGATCGCCACCGAGCTCAGCGTCAACACCGCGTTCGGCGTCGAGCGCGTCGTCCGCGATGCGTTCGTCCGGGCGGCGGCGCGCCCCAGGCGCAAGCTCACGTATGTCCACAAGTACAACGTGCTGGTCCACGCGGGGCACCTGTGGCGGCGCACGGTCGAGCGGGTCGGCGCCGAGTACCCGTCGGTCGCCGTCGACTACCTGCACGTGGACGCGGCGACGATCTTCCTGGTGGCCGACCCCGCCCGGTTCGACGTCATCGTGACCGACAACCTGTTCGGCGACATCCTGACCGACCTGGCGGCGGCCATCACCGGCGGGATCGGGCTCGCCGCCAGCGGCAACGTCAACCCGGACCGGACCGCGCCGTCCATGTTCGAGCCGGTGCACGGTTCGGCGCCGGACATCGCTGGCCAGGGCGTGGCCGATCCGACGGCGACGGTGCTGTCGGTGGCGCTGATGCTCGACCACCTGGGCCGGTCCGACGCGGCTCGACGGGTCGAGGCCGCCGTGGCGGCGGATCTGGTTGAGCGCGGAAGTACCCGGCGCACGACTGCCCAGGTCGGCGACGCGCTGGCGGCTCGCGTCACCGGCTGAGAACGTTCCGGCTCATCCACGCCGGCCCGACGACCCGACGCACGGTCGCCCGCGTTTACCGCGCGCGCGGCTGAAGGTAGCGTTCGATTGGACGTCCTAGTACTCGACGGAGGTAGGGCATGACCGCGACGGTGCAGCGGCTGGAGTTCACCACGAGCCTGTCCGCGGCCCCCATGGGCGCGCAGCGTCGGGCCGACGTCCTGGTGAACCCCGGATTCGGACTGACGTTCACCGACCACATGGTCCGGGCGACCTGGACCCCGGACGCCGGGTGGCACGACGCCGGTGTCGGGCCGTACGCACCGCTATCGCTCGACCCGGCGACGGCTGTCCTGCACTACGCGCAGGCGATCTTCGAGGGGATGAAGGCCTACCGTCACCCCGACGGCTCGATCTGGACGTTCCGTCCGCGGGTCAACGGTGCCCGGTTCGCCCGCAGTGCCCGCCGCATGGCGTTGCCGGAGCTGCCGGTCGACGCGTTCGTCGACGCCGTCGACCTGCTGGTCAGTACCGACGCGGACTGGGTGCCCCCCGCACCCAACGACGGCGAGGGCAGCCTCTACCTGCGGCCGTTCATGTTCGCCTCGGAGGCCTTCCTCGGTGTCCGGCCGGCGAACGAGGTGACGTTCTGCGTGATCGCGTCGCCGGCGGGTGCGTACTTCTCCTCCTCCGGAGTGAAGCCGGTCAGCATCTGGCTCTCGGCCGAGTACACGCGCGCCGCGCCGGGTGGCACGGGTGCGGCCAAGTGCGCCGGCAACTACGCGGCCAGCCTGATCGCCCAGCGGGAGGCCCTCGACCACGGCTGCGACCAAGTCTGCTTCCTCGACGCCGTCGATCGTCGCTGGGTCGAGGAGCTCGGTGGCATGAACCTGTTCTTCGTATACGGCGACGGCTCGGTCGTCACCCCTGAGCTGACCGGAACGATCCTGGAAGGGGTCACCCGGGCGTCGATCCTGGAGCTGGCCGCCGATCTGGGCCATAAGGTCGAGGAGCGAAGGGTCGGCGTCGACGAATGGCGCGACGGCGTGGCGTCCGGCGAGATCACCGAGGCCTTCGCCTGCGGGACGGCGGCAGTCGTCACGCCGCTCGGTCGGCTGGCGTGGAACGGCGGCGACCTGTCCATGGGCGACGAGCCAGGCCCGGTCACCACGGCCGTTCGTGCCGCACTGCTGGACCTGCAGTACGGCCGGGCCCAGAACACCCACGGCTGGCTGCACCGCGTCGTCTGATCACGCCGTCGACGCCACGTCGGCGACGGCCCGGCGCACCGGCGCGATGTCCGACCACTCCCTGGACGGATGGACACGGTTCGTCAGCAAGATCACCACAGTCGCCGTCGACGGGTCGACCACCAACGACGTTCCGGTGAAGCCGGTGTGGCCGAACGCGCCGCGGCCGGCCAGAGTGCCCATGAAGACCGGGTCGTCGATCCGCGGACCGATGCCCTGCCGGTAGCCGGGGTCCATGATCGCCGGCAGCTGGTCCGTCGTCATGGCGGCGACGGCATCGTCGCTGATGACGCGGACACCGTCGAACTCACCGCCGCGGCGCAGCATCTCGGCGAAGCGAGCCAGATCCGGTGCGGTGCTGAAGAGCCCGGCGTTGCCGGCTGTCCCACCCAGGGACCAGCTGTTCTCGTCGTGGACGCTTCCCCTGACCACGCCGCGGTCGACGTATGGCTGCCACTCGGTGGCGGCGGCCCGGGCTGCGACGTCGCCCACGGGCCGGAAGCCCGTGTCGGCGAGACCTAACGGCTTCGTGACCAGGGCGGCGACCAGGTCGGGAAGCGGTGCGCCGGCAACGCGCTCGAGCAGAAGGCCCGCAACGATGTAGCCGACGCAGGAGTACTCGAATCCGGTGCCGGGCGGACGCGTCGGGCGGGTGTGGACCACCGCGTCGACGCGGGCAGCGCGAGACGGCAGCTCCCACAGCCGCCGGAGCGCCGGAAGGCCGGACGTGTGGGTCAGCAACCGTCGCATGGTGACCGGGTGCCGGTCGTCGGTGAGTTCGGGCATGTGGTCGACCATGGGGGCGTCGAGGTCGAGCAGACCGCCGTCGACCAATGCCATCGCAACGGTAGCGGTGATCAGCTTCGTCAGCGAGGCGGTGTCGAAGACGGTGTCAGCGCGCATCGCCACCCGTTCAGACGGCGGGAGCAGGCGTGGTCCCGGGCCGTACCGCACGGCGTCGCCGACCACCGCCGCGTCGAGCACGTCGCCGTCGCGAAGCACCAGGGCGACGGCACCGGGATAGAGGGCCCGTGGCGCCGCGGCGAGACCAGGTACCAGGACCTCACGGAGCCTCACGACGTGTCCACCAGGTTGCGTTCGAGCTCGAGCTCGTGGCGGAGCGGTATCCCGTCGCGATCACCCAGCTCTATCGGCCGGACGTCCACCATGTGGTCGTCAGGTCTCACAGGCGACGATCGTATGGCAGGCTCAGGAACGATGTTCTCCTGCATGATCATGACGTAGGCGCGCGGCAGCAGATCCAACGCCCAGGCGCGCAGACCCTTCGCATCCCGCGAGGGGTCTTTCGCTTTCTCCCAGGGGTCTCGATGACAACGGACGGCTTCCACGTCTACGACACGACGCTGCGCGACGGCGCCCAGCAGGAAGGGCTGTCGCTGTCGGTTCACGACAAGCTCTCCATCGCCCGGCACCTGGACGAGCTCGGTGTCGGCTTCATCGAGGGCGGCTGGCCGGGCGCCAACCCCAAGGACACGGAGTTCTTCCGGCAGGCGCAGGCCGAACTGGGGCTTCGGCATGCGGCGCTCGCCGCGTTCGGCGCGACCCGTCGTCCGAACGTGCGGGTCGACGACGATCCGCTGGTCCGCGCCCTGGTCGAGGCGGAGACACCGGTCGTCACGCTCGTCGCGAAGAGCCACACGGGCCACGTCGAGCGGGCCCTGCGCACCACGTTGGACGAGAACCTGGCGATGGTGCATGAGACCGTCGCCTTCCTGGTCGGGCAAGGGCGGCGGGTCTTCCTCGACGCCGAGCACTTCTTCGACGGCTACCGGCGCGACCCGTCGTATGCGCTCGCCGTCGTCCGCGCCGCGGCCGAGGCGGGCGCCGACCTGGTGGCACTCTGCGACACCAACGGTGGGCTGTTGCCGGATGACGTCGGTGAGGTCGTCGCCGCCGTGCGCGACGCGGCCGGCGTCCGCCTCGGTATCCACTGCCACAACGACACCGGCTGCGCGGTCGCGAACTCCCTGGCCGCCGTCGACGCGGGCGCCACCCACGTGCAGGGCACCCTCAACGGCTACGGCGAGCGGACCGGCAACGCCGATCTGGTTACGCTCGTCGCCAACCTCGAGCTCAAGCGCGGGCTGTCAGTGCTCCCGGACGGGCGGCTGCGCGAGGCCACCCGGATCGCGCATGCGGTGTCCGAGGTGACGAACGTCGTGCCGTACTCGCGCCAGCCGTATGTCGGCGCCAGCGCGTTCGCCCACAAGGCGGGCCTGCACGCAAGCGCGATCAAGGTCGATCCGGATCTCTACCAGCACGCGGATCCGGCCGACGTCGGCAACGACATGCGGATGCTGATCTCCGACCTGGCCGGTCGGGCCAGCATCGAGCTCAAGGGCCGGGAGCTCGGGTACGACCTGTCGGCGGACCGCGAGCTGGTGTCGCGCGTGACCCAGCGGGTCAAGGACCTGGAGGCCTCCGGCTACACGTTCGAGGCGGCCGACGCGTCGTTCGAGCTGCTGCTCCGCTCCGAGGTCGACGGTGCCCGCCCCGAGTTTTTCGAGGTGGAGTCGTGGCGGGTCATCACCGAGTCGCGCCCCGACGGCGACGCGCCGAGCGAGGCGACGGTGAAGCTGCGCGCGGGAGGAGAGCGGGTCGTCGTCACGGGTGAGGGCAATGGCCCGGTCAACGCGCTCGACCACGCGCTGCGGACCGCGATCGGCACGCTCTACCCGGAGATCGACAAGCTGGAGCTGATCGACTTCCGGGTGCGGATCCTCGATGCGGCGCACGGCTCCGACGCGGTCACCCGCGTGCTCGTCGAGATCACCGACGGCAAGACGTCCTGGGAGACGGTCGGGATCGGAGCCAACATCATCGAGGCCTCGTGGGAGGCGCTGGTCGACGGCGTCACATATGGCCTCCTGCGTCAGGGAGCGGAGCCACCTCGCTGAAGCGGACCGGGCACGGACCCGGCCAGGGCCGGGTTGACGACACCGTGCCGTCCGAGCTCGCGAAGCGCATCGGCATTCGTCTCCGGTACGCCCCATCCTTCGGCTACGACAATGTGGTGGGCGACGCTCACGCATCCTTCGATGACCGTGACGAATCGGTACTTGACGGCATCGAGCCGGTCGGGGTGGTCGATGAGAACGCTATCTGCCGTCAATGTCCCGTCGCCGCTGCACGTCGGCGCTGACCGTTGTGAGCAGTCGCGCAACCCCGTTCCTCATCGACCACGCGAAACCACCTCGAGCCACTCGCGTTGCCGCCGGAGGAGCGCGGGCCGCTCATCGAGCCAGGTCCGGCGGGTGTCGGCCTGCCAACGGACCCGGGCTGGGGATCGTCGTCGAACAGCATGCGGCCGTAGAGCGCGATGCGACCGGCCAGCCACAACGGCGCCGTGTCCAGCACGACCAGATCGGTCCGGTCCGGCAGGTCGACGTCCCATGCGGCCGGCGGTCGGTGACCCCACCATGCGGCCACATCGACGTCGCTCTCCGGCCGTGCCTCTCCGTCTGTTGCACGGCTGCCGTGCACGAAGGCGATGCGGGCGCCCGCGTCACGTAGCCGACGAGTCACTTCGGACTCGTCGGGGCTGGGCGGTGGGGTCGTGGCTCACGTCTTCATTCTGCCGCGCGAAGCCTCTGGAGGACGGTATCGAGCGTGTCTGTGTCGGGCGCAGACCCGTCGCCGCGCGGCGTGCGACGATAGACCTCCGCGGCGGCGAGCAGGAAGCCGTCTGGAAGACCGGCATCGGCGAACGTGGCCGCGATCTGCTCCATCTCAGTCACCCAGCGCCAGCCCTTGTTCGTGGCTGATCCGCAGGCGCGCACCGACTGTGCGGCCAGTTCCGGGAGCGAAGTCTCCCACTCTCGAAGCAGTGCTTCCTCGACGCCGTCGGCACGCGCGACGGCCCTGATGGCGAGCAGAAGCGCCGACGTCCCCTTCGTCCACGCGGCGTAGGCCATCTTCAGCGCGGACGCCGAGCCGGCCTCGTCGTCGACGACCTTCGCCGCGAGGGGTGTGCCGTCGAACAGTTGCGCCACGGTCGGTGCATTCACTCCGGACAGGTAGAGCCGTGCCGCGGCGGACGGCCCTGGCGGAGGGCCGATGATGCCGCCGTCGACAAAGCTCGCCCCGCGGGCCCGGACGATGGCCCCGATCTCGCGAGCCGTGGCGGGTGAGACCGCGTTCCCGTCGACGAAGATCCCACCGAAGCCGACCGAACGAGCGATGTCGATCGCGACGTGCGGCGGACAGATGGAGAACACGACATCGCAGCGGTCGACGTGCTCGTCGACCGTGACCGCGTCGACCAGTCCGGCCCGGTCAGCCCGCTCGGCCGTGGCGTCGCTACGGCCGGTCGACGCCCAAAGCACCCCCCGACCCGTCTGAGTGAGACAGCGGGCGACCGCGGCGCCCATCTCGCCCGGGTGAAGGATACCGATCATGGTGTGACGCCTTACGAGTGATCGCATGCTAGTCTGTAAGAAAGTCGGAAAGTAGGAGAACGCTGTGTCCCGAGCGGTACTGCGGCCGAAGGGCCAGATCACACTACCGCGCGAGGTGCGAGAGGCACTCCACGTCGCTGAGGGCGACGATGTCGCCTTCACCGTGACTGAGGAGGGCGTGCTGATGAGGGGGCTCACGACAGTCCCGGCGGATCAGGCGTGGTTCTGGACGGACGCGTGGCAGGCCGGCGAGCGCGAGGCGAGTGCTGAGATCGCGGCGGGTGAGGGCGAGGTCTACGACGACGAGGCCGACTTCTTCACCTCGCTGCGTTGATGCCGACCTTTGAGAAAAACCCCAGATTCGACAAGGACTGGGAGTCGCTGACCGAGGCGGACAAGGAACGTTTCCGTCGTGCCGTGAAGAGACTCGTTGCCGATCTCGAGGCGAATCGGTTCGGAAAGGGCCTTCGAGTCAAGAACATCGAGGGAACTGCCGACGTCTACGAGATGACGTGGGCTCCCGACGGGCGGGCCACGTGGCAGTACGGCAACGAACGTCGGCCTGGTCACGCGCACGTCATCTGGCGGCGCGTCGGAACTCATGACGTGTTCCAGCGCCCGTGATCGTCGCCGGCACGTCATTCCGCGGCCGGGGCCAACAGTCGGCGTCCAGCCGCGTGACGGCGTCGACGAGCAGGGCTCGCAGCGCAGCGGCGCGCTGCGCGAAGGCACGCTGGGCGCTGGCGTACTCGGCCTTGCCCGCGGCCGACTCGACCGGTACCGGCTCATAGCCGAGGCCGGACAGGTCGTACGGGCTGGCGCGCATGTCCAGGACCCGTATCTCGCGCGCGAGTTCGAAGGCGTCGGCGACCAGCTCGCTCGGCACCAGAGGCGAGAGCTTGTATGCCCACTTGTAGAGATCCATGTTGGCGTGAAGGCAGCCGGGCTGCTCGAGATCAACCTGGAGCTCTCGGCTCGGCGTGACGGTGTTGAGCGGCCGGGCCGGATCGGTGAAGAAGCGGTACGCGTCGAAGTGCGAGCAGCGGATCGGGCTGGCCTCGACGACCTCGTCGGTGCCGTCGCTGCCCATACGGAGGGGCAAGTGCCGGTGCCGCACCTGCGCCGGATCCTGCCGGTAGACCATCGCCCATTCGTGCATCCCGAAACAGCCGAATCGCGCGGGACGGCCGGCTGTGCGGCTGAGCACCTGTGCGATCCAGGCGAGAGACTCCCGACGGCGGGCCACGACGGCGTCGGTGTCCAAAGCGGCACCGCCTTCCACGGCGACGTATTGCGCACCCAGCTCGGCCGGATCGGCCTTGAGCAGCAGGACGCCGGTGCCGGGATGCCAGCGCCGTAGCTGGGCCGGCCGGAACGAGTAGTAGGAGAACAGGAAGTCTTCGACGGGATGCCGTGCGCTTCGCCGACGACGTGCGAGGTGTGGCCCGACGAGCGCGTCGACGCGCTGCTCGTGGACTGCGATTCGTTCCACCCTGGCGTCGTGCGAAAGCACGGTGCGCTCGCCGACGGCCGCCCTGGACACGTCGAACAGGGTAGGCCCCGTCAGGCCGCGGGCCGCTGTCGCATTGAGGACTGTCGTTGACGTCGACGACGACGCACTGACCGCCGCCGCCGAGCTGGGTACTGCGACCAAGCGGGACACCATCAACACCGCGCCGCGCTACGTCGCGGACCGCCGCGCGCGCGCCGCCCGAGTCGCCGCCGCTACCCACCCAGTCCTTCGGTGGGGCGCCGCTCTTCACCAGGCCAAGCGGTGCTTCACCAGGTTCCGGTGCCTGGTGAGCACCCGCCAGCATGGTGAACGTGATCAACGGGACCTCCGGCACCGTCAGCGGGTCAGGACCGTGAACCCGCCGGGAAGCACCCGCACGGACGACGACGCGTCGGCCATGCTCTCGGTGCGTAGCCGGCCGCGGGCGTCGTAGACCTGGACGAGGACTGGTCCGTTGTCAGGCAACCCGACCGACACCCGCTGGGACCGGTGATCCGAGCTGGTCAGCAGTGCCGTCGCCGCTTCGTCGGGGCCGGTCAGCACGACGCGGGCGACCAATGGACGTAGCAGTACCGCGTCGACCCGCGTGGTTCCGTCCGAGAACATCTCGACCGACGTCCCACCTGCAGGCAGCATGCGCCCCAGGGCGACCGCCTGCAGCGAGCCAGGGGCCTCGGTGATGCCCTGGGCGCCGGCGCGGCCGTGGTCGATCCGGCCGAGCCGGTCGCTTCCTGCCGACCAGATCGAGGTCCCGGCCGAGCGGTCGTCCTCGAGGTCCACCACCGGCTCCACCCAGCGGTCCTGCCCATGGGCTGCCACGTCGAGGACGGACGACCCGCCGTCCTCGGCGCTGACGTACGCGCCCCCGCTCCACTGCGACTCGCCCGTCCACGCCGACTCCGGCTGGACGACGGTGGCCGGTCCGTCCAGCGTCGCGGACTCCGCCTCGACCACCTGGATGCCGTCGCGTTCGTGGACGTCGGGCGTCGCCTGCGCGGCCGCGGCGATGCCGGTACGGGCGTCGAGCGCCAGCATCGAGAGCAGGCCGTGGATCGTCGACTCGGCGCCGGAGTTCATGTTGACGGCGCCGTCGCCGCTGATCCCGTCGAACGTGCGGCCGGTCGCCGGGTCATACATCGGCGCGCCCGCGGCGTTGGCGCCGAAGTACCAGGCCGCCGTCACGCCCGCGATGTGCTCCAGACCGGGCAGGTCTGCAGAATCGGTGACGGCGAGCACCGACTGCAGCCGGGAGTCGACGCCGTAGGCGATCTGCGTCCGGTCGACGGGCGCCGGCAGCCAGCCGTTGTCCGGACCGCCGGTCGCCAAGACCAACGGCGTGAACGTGACGGAGTCGCTGACGGCGGGCCGCAGCAGTGAATCGCGTTCGAGCACCGACGCTGCCGATGCAAGGGAGGCCGGCATCTGCGAACCCCAGCCGTGCCAGAACGACCTGGATGCGGCCCACGGCAGAATGGCGCCGTACGGCCACGTGCCGGCGTCGCCGGCCGACATGGCGGCGATGCCCTCGGCGAGCTGACGAAGCGCCCGCCGCGCGGTCCGGCTGTCGGGCGTGGCGTCGACGTACGCAGCGAGACCCAGCACGGCCTCGGCCGACGCGTCGGCGCCGTCGACGATCAACCAGGCGGGAACCCGCTTCCCGTCCGCGACCGCCCAGGTGCCGTACTCGTCCAGCACCTGGCGACTCACCGCCTCGATCGCCAGGTCGAGCCGCGACTGCAGGAATGACGCGAATGCGGGGTCGGCGTCATCGAAGGCGGCGTAACCCTCGCCGAGGGCCCAGATCGTCCGAGCCAGCCAGTACGACGGACCGGAGTCCGACGGGTCGGGCAGCTCCACCGGCTCCGCGCTCGGGTTCAGCTCGCCGTCTGGTTGCATCCAGAGCACGACGTTGCCTGCGTTCTGACCGGTGGCGGTCTGCAGATACGTGAGCGAACGCAGCAACTCGTACGCGGTGTCGCGGCTGCCTTCAGCGCCGGTCTGCTGCCAGTGCCGCAGGTAGACGACGGCGGCGCGGGAGACGTCGTCGGCGTTGTAAGAACCCTGCGACCAGTGGCCCGTTGCCGGATCGAGTGCGCCGCCGCCGATCCGCTCGTACACGCCGCCGTCGCGCCGGTCGGCGTAGGTCCACGGCAGCGTCAGCGCCGGCTCGTCGTCGAGGCGGTAGGTCGTGTGACCGGCCTGCTCCGGTGGCGTCGCCTGGTCGAGCAGGAAGTCCAGATGGGCGATGTTGGTCAACGGCGCGGGGTCGGGAGCGACGGCTGCGCCGGGAGCGACGGTGGTGGCGGCCACGGCGGCCACACCGGCCGCCAGGGCAGCCACCCGTCGCCGGAGCGGGGTTCGGGTGCGAGTCGACGACATGGGGGCTCCTCCTCGAGGGGCGTGCTCAGGTGGGGTTCAGGTGGTCCAGGCGGGCGACGCCGATTCGGGAGTCGGCCATGCCGTAGAAGACGTAGCGGCCGCCTTCTACCTGCTCGATCGCGGTCGGGAAGACGACGTTGGGGACGGTGCCGGACCGCTCGTCCTCGGTCTCGGGCGAGAGCAGCGGCGCCTGGGTCCGGTTGAGGACGCGAGCCGGGTCGGACGGGTCGAGCAGCATGGCGCCGGCCGCGTAGCTCACGCCCTGTTGTGGGCCCCACTGCTGCGCCGGCCGCCCGGAGACGCCGTGGTGGATGAGCAGCCAGCCCTCGTCGACCCGGATCGGCGGCGGACCCGCGCCGATCTTGACCATCTCGAAGGCGAACTCGGGGAGCGCCACCAGCCGGTGGCCACGCTGGTGGACCAGCGCCGTCACGTCGCGCTCGACCTCGTCCGCCGGCACATAGGAGATCCAGATGCCCGGCCGGTCGTCTTTCAGATCTGCGGGCAGCTGCGGGCCCTGGCCGTCACTGATCCAGCCGAGGTCCCACATCGGCCGGTGCAGCATGGCGTATGCCGGCCGCCCGTCGGGGCCCGGCACCGGCTCCGGGAAGAACACGGCGTCCTTGTTCGGGTACAGGTTGAGGTCGGTGTCGAGGCCGTCGACGTACTCGAAGTGCACCGGTCCCAGCCGCTGCCAGGACCGCAGATCAGCGGAGTGGGCGAGCGCGAGCCGGGGGCCGAGCGGACCGTAGGCGACGTAGGTCATGAGGTGAAAGCCCAGCCGCGGCACCCACGTGGTGCGCGGGTCCTCGGTGCCGGAGTTGGCCGCCCCGCGCTCCCATCTCCGGTCCGGGGCGAGGACGACCCCGTCGCGTCGGACCCCGGTGGGCACGCCGTCGGTGAGCTCGACCTCGGCGATGCCCACGCGCGAGACGTTGCCTGCGGCCACCATCCGGGGCAGCAGGTAAAGCCGGCCGTCGGGCCCGCGTCCGCTCGCCGGGTTGAGCACCCCCTCGGCCTCCAGCTCGTCGCCGTTCGGTGACATGACCACGCCGAGCCGGGTGAGTGCATACGGAAATGAGGTCACGGCTAGCCCTTGACCCCGGAGCCGATGTTGGAGGACACGAAGTAACGCTGGAACACGAGGAACAGCGTGACGGCGGGCGCGGCCAGCACGCAGGCGCCAGCCAGGATCGCTCCGAGCGGGTTGGCTGCCCGGGCCGACACGTTGCTGATGTAGTTCGCCAGGGCCACGGCAAGGGGCTGCATGTCGGCTTGCTTGGTGATCAGGAACGGCCACAGGAACTCGTTCCACGGGCCGATGAACGTGAGCAGCACGGCGGTCAGCAGCGCCGGCTTGATCAAGGGAAGAGCGATCCGGCGCAGGACCCCCAGCTCGGATGCTCCGTCGATGCGCGCCGCGTCGAAAAGGTCGGCGGGGAGCTGGAGGAAGTACTGCCGGAAGATGATCACGGCCGTCGAGTTGATCGCGAACGGCAGGATCATGCCGATATAGGAGTCGGCCATCCCGTAGCTGCGGACGATCAACACGTACAACGGGATGATGAGCAGCTGGAAGGGCACCACCTGTACCAGCAGGGCCAGCGCGAAGACCGTCCCCCGGCCGCGGAAGTGCAGCTGGGCCAGTGCATACCCGGCCAGGGCCCCGAACACGACCGTGCCCAAGATGACGCCGCCGGTGAAGATCCCGGAGTTGACCAGCGTGCGGACCAGGTTGACCTGGCCGTCGATGTCGCCGTAGTTGTCGAGCGTCACGTTGCCCGGGTCGGGCAGGGCGCCTGCCGGCGTCACGTTGGGTTCAGTCTGTAGCGACCCGATGATCATGTAGTAGAATGGGAACAGGAACACGAGCGCGCCGAGCAGCAGCGCGAGCATTCTCCACGGCCCTCCTCGGCGGGTGGGTCGGGTGAGACCGCCCGTGGTCAGAGCCGCCGGAGGGGCCGTCGTCGCCACCGTGTCAGTCATGGGTCACTCACCACCGCTGAGGAGCCGCCGGTTGACCAACGAGATGATCAGGACGCCGATCACCAGGATGACGCCGATGGCGGCCGCGACGTCGGGGTTCCCCTGCTCGATACCGCGCTGGTACATCAGCAGGACCGGTGACGCCGACGCCCCGGTCGGGCCACCGCCGCCGGTCAGCAGGTAGGGCTCGGTGAACAGGTTTGCCCCAGTGATCGTCGCCAGCAGGACGACCAGAACGGTCGCCGGACGCACGCCGGGAACTGTCACCGACCTGAAGCTGCGCCACCTGCCGGCGCCGTCCATGGCAGCGGATTCGTACAGCTCCTTCGGCACGTTCTGCAGAGCCGCCAGGTACAGCAGGATGAAGAAGCCGAGCTGCTTCCAGGTCACGAACAGCGCGATGGTCGGCATCGCGAGCGCCGAGCTGACCAGCCACGACGGGTCGGGAGCCAGCGGCCCCAGCAGCTCGTTCACCAGGCCGTCGCGCTGGAACAGGAACAGCCACACGCCGACGACGGCGACGCTGGCCGTCACGTACGGCACGTAGTAGCTGAACCGGAAGAACACCCGGCCGCGGATGGCGCTGTTCAGAGCGTTCGCGAGCAGGAGTGACAGTGCTACGGTCAGCGGGACGTTGATCACCAGGAAGACCACGACGTTTCTGAACGC
This sequence comes from Jiangellaceae bacterium, assembly GCA_050743075.1. GTDB lineage: Bacteria > Actinomycetota > Actinomycetes > Jiangellales > Jiangellaceae > JBOGDS01. The sequence continues at coordinate 19,910 of JBOGDS010000022.1, forward strand.
CTGCCGCACCGCCGGGTCGGCGAGGACGGCCGAGTAGTTGTCGAGGCCGACGAAGGGACGGTCGACAACGGCGCCAGGCGCGGCGAAGAAGTAGTCGTGGAACGAGATCCAGACGGCGAAGATCAGCGGGAACGCGAAGACCGCAGCGATGAAGATCACGTACGGCGTCACGAACAGCGTGCCCACCGGGTGGCGTCCCAGCAAGGACACCACCCGGCTATGGCGCTGCGGCGAACCCGCCGGGCGGCGGATGTCGTCGGCAGTTTCGACGGTCATCGCGGCCTCTACGACCCGCTGGCCAGTCCGTCGATCTCCTCGGCGGCGCTGTCGAGCGCCCCTTGCAGCTCGCCCTCACCGAAGATGACCGCCTCGGAGTAGGCGTCCCGGAAGGCCTGCCAGATCGCGACCGAGTTCGGCACGTTGGGCACCTCGACGGTGCGATCCGCCTGGGCAGCGAACTGCACATGGGCCGGGTTCTCGGCGAAGAAGTCCGGGTATGCGTCCTCGAGACCCTCCCGCATCGGCATCTGGCCGGTCATCTCCAGCAGCAGGCCGTCCTGCTCCTCGCCGGTGGCGAACTTGAGCACCTCCCACGCGGTGCCACGGTTCTCGCACGCGGAGTAGAGGCCGACGTTCTTGGCGTCGCTGAATGTCCACGTCTCCTCCGGCGAGGTGCCGTCAGACGTCGGCACCGGGACCGCGCCCCAGTCGATGGTGTCGCCGTAGACCGGGATCGCCCACGGGCCGACGATGGCCATCGCCGCCTGCGCGTCGCCGAAGGAGTCGCCGCTGTACTGCTCGTTGGAGGCGAGGCCGTCGGCGTAGACGGTCTTCCAGAACTCCGCGACGGCCAGGCCCTCCTCGCCGGTGAACTGGGACTCGCCGTCCTCGACGAGCTGATTCCCTCCCGATTGCGCGGCGAACAGCGGGTAGAAGTCGAACCAGGGCTGGAAGAACTCACTGGTCGGCGACGGCCAGATGGCGTAGGGCGCCGCTCCGCTCTCGACCAGCGTGCGCGCGGTCTCGAGGAACTCGTCGTAGGTCGACAGTGGCGGGTTCTCGGCGTCGAGGCCGGCGGCGGTGAAGAGGGCCTTGTTGTAGAAGATCATGACCGGGTTGGACTTCCACGGCATCTGGTAGTACATGCCGTCGGTCGACGCGTATTGCTCGGCGCGATCGCCGGTCCGCTCGGCGATGTAGTCGGCGGCGCCGTCGAACTCGTCGAGAGCGACCAGTCCGCCCTGCTTCTGGAACTGGGAAACGGCCGCCGGAGCCGTGTTGAAGATCAGGCACGGTGCGTTGCCCGCGGTGATGGCCGCACCGATGGCCTCCTCGGAGCTGGCGCCGGCGGGGATCTCCTCGGCGGTGATCTGTTCGTCCGGGTGGTCGGCGTTCCAGGCCTCGACCATCTGCTCGCCCCAGGCGACCTCCTCCTGGTTGTTCGAGTACCAGATGTCGATGGGTCCGGTGGTGGCGGCCGCGGCGTCGTCTCCATCGGAATCGTCGTCGCCGCCGCAGGCTGCGAGCGCGAGGACCGCAGCGGCTGTGGTGGCGGTGAGTGCGGATCGGTAGTGCTTCATTGCGTCTCCGTGGGGATCGGGAACGGCCGGGCGCGGCTCAGGCGTGCGCCCGGCGCTCGGTTGAGGCGTTCGGTGCAGCGGTCGACCGGCGCACGACCAAATGGCCGGGCGGCATGTCGACATCCCCGTCATGGGTGCCGTCGATCACGGCGAGCAGGACACGCGCCGAGGTCTGACCCCAGGCGTACGTGTCGGTTCGGACGGTGGTGAGCGGTGGGTATATGTGTGCGGCGAGCGCGGCGTCGTCGAACCCGGTCACGGACAGGTCGCCCGGAACGTCGATGCCACGCTCCCTCGCGACGTTGACCCCGGCGATCGCCATCAGGTCGTTCGCAAAGGCGATCGCGGTCGGGGGTTCGGCGAGGTCGAGAAGCTGGGCGGTCGCCCGTGCTCCCGCCGCGGCGGTGAAGTCGGCCTCGACGACCGGTCCCGACGCGAGACCGGCAACGCGCATGGCGTCCTCGAAGGCCTGGCGACGACCGCGGCCATGCACGAAGTGCTGCGGCCCGGCGACGTGCGCGATCCGCTGATGACCGGCGGAGATCAGGTGGTCCACAGCGGCCGTGAAGCCCGGTCGGTCGCCCAGACACACCGCGGTGAACGGCGACGGGCGGTCGGGCCGGTTGAGCGTCACGGCCGGCAGGCCCACCTCCTGCAGGAGTGCGATGCGCGAGTCATCGTGGCGCAGGTCGGACAGGAAGACGCCGTCGACGCGACCTTCCGCGGCGAGACGCCGATAGCCGGCCGTCTCCGCCTCGGGACTCGGCACGACCTGCAGGACGAGAGCCCTACCCTGCTCGGCCAGGACGGTCTCGACACCGGCGATGAAGGGCGGGAAGAACGGGTCCGCGCCGAGCAGTTGTGGCGGTCTGGCGACGATGAGCCCGAGCGCAAAGGCCTGCGCGGTGGACAGTGATCGCGCTCGGTGGCTCGGCTGCCACCCCAACTCGTCGGCCGCGACCAGAATACGTCGACGGGTGGCCTCCCCCACCCCGGGCCGGTTGTTCAGGGCGTAGGAGACCGCTCCCGTGCTCACACCGGCGCGGTGCGCGACATCGGAGATCGTCGGCCTGCGTCGAGACATCGGCGTCACCCACGGAGCAGTGCCTTAAGCGATTAAGTTGCCTACTTAAGCGCTTAAGCCGGCCGCCGTCAAGGCCTCCAGGTGGACCTGGTCAATGAGCGAGCCGTCGGTACGCTCGCCCTCGTGCGCATCGCGAGGTTCACGACCGACGAGGAGCCGCGGTTCGCCGCCGTCGGCGAAGACCACTCCGGCGAAACGGTGCTGGCCGTGCTCGAGGGCGACCCGCTCTACCGGCCGGTCCAACTCACCGGCGAGAAGGTGCCGCTCCACGACGCGCGCCTGCTGGCGCCGGTGCTGCCTCGCAGCAAGGTCGTGGGCGTCGGCCGCAACTACGCCGAGCACGCGGCCGAGCTGGGCCACGAGGTGCCGGCAGAGCCGTTGCTGTTCCTGAAGCCCAACACGTCGGTGATCGGGCCGGAAGAGCCGATCATCCTGCCGTCACAGTCGCAGAGCGTGCACCACGAGGCGGAGCTGGCGGTCGTCATCGGCCGGGTGTGCCGGGAGGTGCCGCGCAACCGGGTCGGTGACGTCATCCTCGGCTACACGTGTGGCAACGACGTCAGCGCGCGCGATTTGCAGGAGCGGGACGGCCAGTGGGCCAGGGCCAAGGGGTTCGACTCGTTCTGCCCCCTCGGGCCGTGGATCGAGACCGACCTGGACCCGGCCGATCTCGCGGTTACCTGCACCGTCGGCGACGAACCGCGGCAGTCCGGCCGGACGTCGCAGATGATCCACGACGTCGCGGCGCTGGTGTCGTATATCAGCGAGGCCTTCACGCTGCTGCCGGGTGACGTGATCCTCACCGGGACGCCGGCAGGTGTCGGCCCGATCGTCGCGGGCGACGAGGTGTCCGTCACCGTCGAAGGCATCGGCACGCTCACCAACCGGGTGATCGCCGCCGGCCTCTAGCGATCGGTACTGTCGTCGGCAGCATCTTCCGACTCCGTGGAACCTGTGGTGATTCTCCGTGACGTCCGGCGACCCCGTCCTGGGTGACCTCGCTCCCAGCCAGGTCCGGGTCCGTTTCTCCCCCTCGCCGACCGGCAACCCGCATGTCGGGCTGATCCGGACGACGCTGTTCAACTGGGCCTTTGCCCGTCACTACGGTGGCAGCTTCGTCTTCCGGATCGAGGACACCGACGCTTCACGGGACTCCGAGGAGTCCTACCACGCCATGCTCGACGCTCTGCGGTGGCTCGGGCTGCGGTGGGACGAGGGACCCGACGTCGGTGGTCCGCACGCTCCGTACCGCCAGTCGGAGCGCAACGGCACCTATGGCGACGTCGTGAAACGGCTGCTGGACGGCGGTTGGGCATACCACTGTTACTGCACGACCGAGGAGCTCGACCAGCGCCGCGAAGCCGCACGCGCGGCCGGCCGGCCGAGCGGCTATGACGGTCACTGCCGCGCACTCGCCCCCTCGCAGGTCGAGGCCTACCGGTCCGCGGGCCGCGAACCGGTGCTACGGATGCGGATGCCCGACCGGACCGTTGCCTTCGACGACCTGGTCCGGGGCGTGGTGTCAGTCGACGCGGCCAACGTGTTCGACTACGTGCTGGTCCGGGCCAACGGCCAGCCGCTCTACACACTCGTCAACCCCATCGACGACGCCGTGATGGGCATCACGCACGTCCTGCGCGGCGAGGATCTGCTCTCGTCGACCCCACGGCAGATCGTGCTGCACGAGGCGTTGCGCGAGCTGGGAGTCGCCAGCGGGCCGCTGCCACGGTTCGGACACCTGCCGCTCGTCACGGGGGAGGGTAACCGCAAGCTCTCCAAGCGCGCTCCCGAGTCGTCCTTGCAGCTCTACCGCGACCGCGGGTTCCTGCCCGAAGGGTTGCTCAACTACCTGGCGCTGCTGGGCTGGTCGATCGGCGACGACCGCGAGATCTTCTCCCTCGACGAGATGGCGGCGGCCTTCGACGTGACCCGGGTGAACCCCAACCCGGCCCGGTTCGACCTGAAGAAGGCCGAGGCGATCAACGCGGTCTGGCTGCGCCGCCTGCCGGTCGACGCACTTGCTGACCGAATGGTCCCGTTCCTACAGGCGGCCGGTCTCCTCGCGGCCATGCCGACCGCCGAGCAACTGGCGCTGCTCCGAGCGGCCACGCCGCTGGTCCGAGAGCGGATGACCGCGCTGGCCGAGTCGGTCGGCATTCTGGGGTTTCTGTTCGCCGACGGCGACGTGCTCGAGGCCGACGAGTCGACGGTCTCCGAGGTGCTGTCACCCGACGCGGCTCGGGTACTGGCAGCCGCACGACGTGCGGTGGCCGATCTGGGGGAGTGGACCACGGAGGCGATCGAGGCGGCTCTGCGCGCGGCTCTCGTCGACGGGCTGGGCCTCAAGCCGAAGCACGCCTTCGGTCCGGTCCGGGTGGCCGTCACAGGGCGTCGGGTGTCGCCGCCGCTGTTCGAGTCGCTGGAACTGCTCGGCCGAGAGCGGACGCTGGACCGGCTGGATACGGCAATACGACATGCCTCCGCCGATGGCGGATCATGATCCACGGAGTCATGGTGGGCCTCTGGCGCCAGCCCTCATCCGTGGATCAAGGCTGAGCCACGCCACCGCACGGGTTTGGAGCGTCTGCCCGCTGGCCGGTACCATTGCCAGGCTGGTCGGCCGGTGAGACCGTGCCCGATTCGGTGGGGTATGGTGTAATTGGCAGCACGACTGATTCTGGTTCAGTTAGTCTAGGTTCGAGTCCTGGTACCCCAGCGCAGTGTGGAACCCGATCCGGGCCTCCGGTAGAGTTCCGCACCGCGACGTTCGTCGCCTGGCCCCGTTGTGTAGCGGCCTAGCACGCCGCCCTCTCAAGGCGGTAGCGCGGGTTCGAATCCCGTCGGGGCTACGCTGGTAAAGCGCCCCTCACCTGCAGAGATGCGGGGGAGGGGCGCTTTCGCTTGTTCGGCCGTCACCGGCCCCGTTGACATCACTGGTTGGCGGTTGCCAGCCGGACGGCCACGCTGAGGAGGACCACGCCGGTGATCTGCTCGATCCGTGCCTTGACCTTCGGGCGGCGCAGCCACCTGCCGAGGCTGTCGACGGCGGCGACGTACGTCCGCCTGATCCACCTGCTCGACGACCCGCTCTTCATGCTCACGACCGGCGGCGGCACCACGCTCGTCGAGCACAAGGACACACCCTGGGTCGCCGGCTGCGAGAGATGCCGCAGCCTCCTCGTCGAGATGTGCGAACAGGCGGGCTTCTCCCCGCGACTGGCGTACAACCACCGACGACATGGTGGTTAATGCAGAGCCTGGTTGCCGCCGGCATGGGCGTCACCACGATCCCGGGGCTGGCGCTGCATGCCCACCGTCACCCGGCGATCACCGCCACCCGGCTCCCGGTCCCGCCCCGCCAGATCTACGCGGCTACCTATGGCGACCCACCCGATCCTCCCGCGACCGCGGCATTGGTCGCCGCCCTGACCCAGGCCGCGGCGACACATGGCGCCGCAGACTGATCTCTGCCACGTCCGTGGAACGTCGGCGGCCCGGCTCGTTGTCGACTGGATCCGGCTGTCACCAGCCGTCACGAGTCATGCCTCGGCACGTACGTGTCCACGTTGCACAAAGTGATCAAGAGGCGAATGCTTCGTCTGCACCTGGCGGATGCCCCTGCCGTCAGGTGCCGCGCAGGGATAGTCTGCGCGGCGTGGATACGGTGGGAGAGTACGACGCCAGGGCCAACCTGCCCCGGTTGCTCGACGAGGTGGCCGACGGACGGTCCTACGTCATCACCAAGCACGGAGAGCCCGTGGCGAGGCTGGCGCCGATCCGGTCGGAGTCGGCTCCGGAGGAGCTCATCGACGCGATCCGGTTCGCGAGGACGGGCGTGCGACGCGGCCTGCTGTCGGTGCGCGAGATGATCGACGAGGCCAGGCGATAGCGATGCCGTTCGTTCTCGATGTCTCCGTCGCCATGGCGTGGTGCTTCGACGACGAGACAACGCCGGAAACCGAAGCGGTCCTCGACCGGTTCAAGGACGACACTGCCGCGGTACCGAACCTGTGGGAGCTCGACCTGGCCAACGTCGTCCTGGTGGCCGAACGCCGCCGGCGCCTCGCCGAGTTCCAAGTGACCCGGTTCATCGACCTCATGCACAGGCTGCCGATCACCGTCGAGGTGGCGCCGGCGGACTCGACCAGCGTTCTGGCGGCCGCCAGGAGGCATGACCTCTCCGCGTACGAGGCCGCCTACCTGGTGCTCGCCGAGCGCGAGGGCCTGCCGTTGGCGACCCGCGACGAGCGGCTGCTCGCGGCTGCCCGGGCGGCAGGAGTTCCGCTCCTGATCGAGCACGCGTCCACTTGACAAAGCTAAGTCTCATAGCTTTGCGGCTATGACTACTAGCTATCTGAAGCGGCCGCAGGGCCGGATCGCGTATGACGTCACCGGCGCGGGCCCGCTTGTCGTGCGTGTGCCGGGCATGGGCGACCTCCGGTCGGCCTACCGCTTCCTCGTTCCCCTGCTCGTCGATCCCGGCTACCGGATCGCGACGATGGACCTGCGCGGTCACGGCGACAGCGACACCGGCTTCACCGAGCACGACGGATCGGCTGCAGGCTCGGACGTCCTCGCGCTCATCGAGGAGCTGGGTGGACGGGCCACCGTGATCGGCAACTCGCTCGGCGCGGCGGCAGGGGTGTGGGCCGCTGCCGAGCGCCCTGACCTTGTCAATGGGGTCGCCCTGCTCGGGCCGTTCGTCCGCGACATTCCGGTCAAGGCCGCCATCCGGCTGGTCATGAGGCTGATCGTGCAGAGCCTGCGCCGCTCCGAGTACTGGCGGGAGTTCGTGGCGACGACCAACAGCTCGCACGCCGCAGCCGAGGCACGGCTGGGCCAGGTCCGAGTGCCCGCCCTGGTCCTGATGGGCGGACGTGACCCCGACTTCCCCGATCCGGCAGCAGAGGCGCAGTTGATCGCCCAGCGGTTGGGCGGCGGCGCTGACGTCGTCATGGTGGCCGACGCCGGCCACTACCCGCAGGTCGAGTACCCGGAGACCGTCGGGACCGCGATCACGGCGCTGCTGGAGCGAGTGCACGCCGATGCCTAGGGCGGGGCTCTCGACGGCCGTCGTCGTCGCCGAGGCGGCCACGGTCGCGGACCAGGTCGGATACGACCGGCTCACCCTGGCCGCCGTCGCCCAGAGGTTCGGAGTTGCCTTGCCGAGCCTGTACAAGCACGTGCGCGGGCTCGACGGATTGCGGGCCGAGCTGGCCGTGCTGGCTACCCGAGAGCTGGGCGAAGCCTTGGCCAAGGCGGCAGTCGGGAAGGCCCGCGGTGAAGCGCTCCGCAGCATGGCGTGGGCACATCGCGGCTACGCGCTCGCGCATCCGGGCCGGTACGCAGCGACCGTGCGCGCGACGGCACCCGACGACGACCGGGCGGCCGAGCGCCTGGCCGCGGCCGATGAGGCTCTCGCGGTCGTCTTCGCCGTTCTGGAGGGGTACGGGCTGGGTGAGAACGACGTCGTCGACGCGGCACGGGCAGCGCGCAGTGCGTTACACGGCTTCACGTCGCTGGAAAGTGCTGGCGGCTTCGGGCTGAAACGCGACATCGACCGGAGCTTCGAGGCCATGATCGACGGCATGGATGTCGCCCTGCGTTCGTGGCGCTAGCCATGAGCGCCGGCCGCGGCGGCCGCCCACGTCGGGTCGGGGGCGGGACCCAGCGGACGGCCGGCTCGGTGGACTGAAGGAACCACTCGACCGCCGCGGCGTCACGTTGGTCCACCGCAGGGACGCTATCCGTCGGCGCTGCGCAGCACGGTCGTCAGCCGCTCGGCTGCACCCAATACCGCCGCGGCGTGCATGCGGCCAGGCTGGCGCGTGAGCCGCTCGATCGGACCGGAGACCGACACGGCCGCCACCACCCGACCGCTGGAGGCCCGGACGGGTGCGGAAACCGAGGCAACCCCCGGCTCACGTTCGGCGACGCTCTGCGCCCAACCGCGGCGGCGAACCGCCGCGAGCATGGTCGCGGTGAAGCGCGCCCCCTGCAGCCCGCGATGCATGCGCTCGGGCTCCTCCCAGGCCAGCAGGATCTGCGCCGCTGAACCGGCCAGCATGGTCAACGTCGCGCCCACCGGGATGGTGTCGCGCAGCCCGGTGGGCCGCTCCGCGGAGGCGACACAGATTCTGTGATCGCCTTGCCGGCGGAAGAGTTGCGCGCTCTCGCCGGTGGCCTCCCGGAGTCTGGCCAGCACCGGCCCGGCGGCCGCCAACAGCCGGTCCTCGCCGGCTGCGGTCGCAAGCTCGCCCAGCCGGGGGCCGAGGATGAAGCGGCCATGCAGGTCGCGGGAGACGAGCCGGTGGTGCTCGAGCGCGACGGCGAGTCGGTGGGCGGTCGGGCGGGCCAGGCCGGTCGAGTTGACCAGGTTGGCCAGCGTGGCCGGCCCTGCCTCCAGGGCGGACAGCACCCGAGCCGCCTTGTCCAGAACCCCGACTCCGCTAGAGTTGTCCATGACTCGATATTGTCATCTCACCATGCGAGATGACAACTAGCGCCACACCGAACCGAGGACGAGCATCCGTCCCTTCGTACGAGTGCGTCGAACTGCCTGTCGAACGTCGCGAGGAGGACCGGTCATGGGCACGACCCTTGCCGAGAAGGTGTGGGATGCGCACGTCGTCCACCGCGCCGAGGGAGAGCCAGACCTCCTCTACGTCGACCTGCACCTCGTGCACGAGGTCACCAGCCCGCAGGCGTTCGACGGGCTCCGCCTCGCCGCCCGGACCGTACGTCGACCGGACCTGACGATCGCCACCGAGGACCACAACGTGCCGACGGTCGGCATCGACCTGCCGATCGCCGACCCCGTGTCGCGCACGCAGGTGGACACGTTGCGGCGCAACTGCGCGGAGTTCGGCATCCCGCTGTACCCGATGGGTGACAGCGAGCAGGGCATCGTGCACATCATCGGGCCCCAGCTCGGGCTGACCCAGCCAGGATTGACGATCGTCTGCGGCGACTCGCACACGTCGACCCACGGAGCGTTCGGAGCGCTCGCGTTCGGCGTCGGCACGAGCGAGGTCGAGCACGTGCTGGCGACGCAGACGCTGCCGATGCGGCCGTTCAAGACCCTGGCGATCACCCTGGACGGCGAGCTGCGGCCGGGTGTCACCGCGAAGGACGTCATCCTCGCAGTCATCGCCGAGATCGGCACCGGGGGTGGCCAGGGGTACGTCGTCGAATACCGCGGCGAGGCCATCCGGGCCATGTCGATGGAGGCGCGGATGACGGTCTGCAACATGTCGATCGAGGCCGGCGCGCGCGCGGGCATGGTTGCTCCCGACGAGACGACGTTCGCCTACCTCAAGGACCGTCCGCGCGCGCCGCACGGCGCGCAGTGGGACGTCGCGTTGGAGGAGTGGCGCGTGCTGCGGACCGACGACGACGCCGTGTTCGACGCGGAGGTGGTTCTCGACGTAGCCCAGATCGAGCCGTTCGTGACCTGGGGAACCAACCCGGGCCAGGGGCTGCCCCTGTCGGGATCCGTGCCGGACCCCGCGTCGTTCGCCGACGAGGGCGCCCGCAACGCCGCGGAGCGCGCTCTGAAGTACATGGCGCTGACGCCGGGCACGCCGCTTCGCGACATCGCGGTCGACACGGTGTTCCTGGGCTCGTGCACGAACGGCCGGATCGAGGACCTCCGCAGCGCTGCCCACGTCCTGCGTGGACGGAAGGTCGCGCCTGGTGTGCGCATGCTGGTGGTGCCCGGCTCGATGCGGGTGCGGGCCCAGGCCGAGAGCGAAGGTCTGCACGACGTCTTCCTGGACGCGGGAGCCGAGTGGCGGACAGCCGGCTGCTCCATGTGCCTGGGCATGAATCCCGACCAGTTGGTGCCCGGCGAGCGCAGCGCGTCGACGTCCAACCGCAACTTCGAGGGGCGCCAAGGTCGAGGCGGAAGGACACACCTGGTCTCGCCGCTCGTCGCCGCGGCGACTGCGGTCACCGGACGACTCGCAGCGGCGTCCGACCTGTCCGAGCTCGTGGGGGCGTGAGGCCATGGAGCAGTTCACCGTCCACACCGGGACCGCGCTGCCCTTGCGGCGCAGCAACGTCGACACCGACCAGATCATCCCGGCCGAGTACCTGAAGCGCGTGACCCGTACCGGGTACGACGACGGCTTGTTCGCGGCCTGGCGCAAGGATCCGGCGTTCGTTCTCGACCGTCCCGAGTACGCCGGCGCGTCGATACTCGTCACCGGCCCTGACTTCGGCATCGGCTCCTCCCGCGAGCACGCGGTGTGGGCGCTTCAGGACTTCGGGTTCACGGCGGTGCTCTCGCCCACGTTCGCGGACATCTTCCGTGGCAACGCCGGGAAGTCGGGCCTGCTCACCGCACAGGTTGACGATGACGTCGTCGAACGACTCTGGGCGATCGTCGAGGCCGATCCGCAGGCGCAGGTGACCGTCGACCTCGTGTCACGCGAGGTCCGCGCCGGCGATCTCGCCGCCGCGTTCGGGGTGGACGACTACACCCGGTGGCGGTTGCTGGAAGGTCTCGACGACATCGGGTTGACGTTGCGGCACATAGAGAAAGTCGAGCGGCACGAGGCCGCCCGCCCCACGCACCTCCCTCGCACGCTCTCCTCCTCCCCATGATCATGTCGACTACGTCCCCCATGTGCTGTGTGTAATCGACATGATCATGAGAGGGAGCGTCGGACGACACGCCCCCGCCCGGAATTGCGTTTGTCGTTGTGTCGCCGGGAGAACCTCCCTAGCGTGCACGTTAATTCGGGTGTTACCCGCCGTCCGCATTCTTGGGGGATGCAGTGAACAAGACGCAGCTCATCGATGAGCTCGCTGGGCGATTCGGCGGCAACCGCAAGGTGGCCGCTCATGCTCTCGACTCCGTGGTCGACGTCATCAGCCGGTCGGTGTCGGCTGGCGAGAAGGTCGTCATCACGGGGTTCGGCGCGTTCGAGCGTACGGTCCGCAAGGCGGGCACCGCGCGCAACCCGCGGACTGGCGCCGCGGTGAAGACGCGCAAGAAATTCGTGGCGAAGTTCAGGCCGGGCAACGATCTCAAGGAGGTCGTCAGCGGTGCCCGCAAGACCCGCAGGCGCGTGACGACATCGCTGTCGGTCGTACCCGCGGCCGCCGCGTCGGCTGCGGAGTCTGCGACCCGGGCCGCGGCTACCGGTCTGCGTGCGGCCGCGGGTGCGGCTCGCACGGCGTCCGGCGGCAGTCCCGCGACGGCGGCCGCCGCTCGCAAGACTGCGGCGAAGAAGACCACCGTGTCCACCCGCAAGGCGGCCGCGAAGAAGACCACCGCGGCGAAGAAGGCAGCGGCCAAGAAGACGACGGGTGCGAAGAAGGCGGCCGCGAAGAAGACCACCGCGACGAAGAAGGCGGCCGCCAAGAAGACCACCGCAGCGCGCAAGACAGCCGCAAAGAAGGCTCCGGCCAAGAAGACCACCACGCGCCGGTAGACCGAACTCCGACCGCGTGCAGGTGTCGCCTGCCCCGGCGATCATTCCGCGAGAGTGACGAGCGTGAGGAAGCTGACCCTGCGGTCGGCGCCGTCACCCCCGGTGCGAATGCGGACCCGCTGGCCGACACGAGCAAGGCGCAGTCCGCCTGCGTCGAATGCGTCGGAGTCGTAGGGGAGCTCGGTCCCGTCGTCGAGCAGCACCGAGCCTGACCTCGTCGCTGGATCGTAGGAAGCCACCGTCGCCTGCACGGTGGCGAGAGTACCGGCCTTCACAGGCCGGCCGCGACGGCTGTGGTGCGTGGACCGACACCCAGGCGCAACGCGTCCCACAGGTCGACGGGCGTATCGACGTCACGCCGCACCGAGGCGATCCCCGCCAGGTCGAGTTCAACCGCGCCGGCGGCCCGGTGAGCCGCCCGCGACCGTCCGCCGAAGCGTGGCGCGAACGCAGCTGGCGACGTCTGAGCGAAGAGAGTTGTGCCGACGCCGGCGACGTCGGCGACGAACGCGGCCCGGTGCGACGACGCGGCCCGCAGTGCGGCCGAGAGTTCGTGCGGGCGCAAGGCGGGAACGTCGGCCGACAGGGCGGCGACAGGAGCGCCAGGACGGCGGCGCCGGGCAACCTCGGCGCCGTGCCGCAGGGCGGCATTGAGACCCGCGTCGGGGGCGTCGGCGACGACCACGGCGCCCTGCGTGATCGCCTCATCCGCGGCCTGCGGGTCGTCTGTCACGACGACGACCACGTCGACGTCCGGACAGGCGAGTGCGGCGGCGACCGTGTCGGCGGCGAAGGCCCGGGCGAGCGCGGGCCGGCTGGGACCGGCCAGGTCGGCAAGCCGAGTCTTCGCAATCTCGGGTCGCTTGACCGGCACGATCACCGACCACGAAGGGGAAGGACTCATCGGGCTCATCGTCTCAGGCAGAGGGGCGGGGTCGACGTCAGGACATCTGGCGGGTCACACTGTCCCGGCCCATGGTGGCGAACCGACGAGGAGGGATACGTGGCGGGACCGAATCAACGACTCGGCTTCTGGTACCGCTTTGTGGCCGCTGTCATCCGGCCGATCCTCATGGCGACGACCAGGTGCGACTGGCGCGGCTCCGAACACCTTCCCGGCGTTGGCGTCGGAGTCGTCGTCACGCCCAACCACATCTCCCATGTCGACCCGCTCACGTTCGCCCACTTCCTGTGGGACAACGGCCGGGCGCCGCGGTATCTGGCCAAGGAAGCCGTGTTTCGCATCCCCGTCGTCGGAAGGATCATCGCTGCGTGCGGGCAGATTCCCGTCTACCGCGAGTCGCGCGACGCCGCGCAGGCGTTCCGGGACGCCGTCGCCGCCGTGAAGGCCGGCGAGTGTGTCGGCATCTACCCCGAGGGCACGATCACCCGTGACCCCGGCCTGTGGCCGATGACGGGCAAGACCGGAGCCGCCCGGGTCGCGCTCGAGACCGGCTGCGCGGTGATCCCCGTCGCGCAGTGGGGGCCGCAGGACATCCTGGCCCCGTACTCGAAGCGGCTGCGGCTGTTGCCCCCCAAGACCGTGCACGTACTCGCCGGGCCGCCGGTGGACCTGGCCGACCTGCGGGGCCAGCCGATCTCGCCAGCGGTCCTCCGCGACGCCACCAACCGGATCCTCGACGCCATCACGGCGCAGCTCGGCGAGCTGCGTGGCGAGCTGGCTCCGGCGTCGCGGTTCGATCCGAACCAGACGGGCTTACCACACACGGGCAACCCGGGCGGATCCGAACCCGGAGAGAAGGAATGACCCGGGCCGGGGTCTTCGGGACCGGATCCTGGGGTACCGCGTTCGCGTTGGTCCTGGCCGACGCCGGCACCGAGGTCACCATGTGGGGGCGCCGGCCAGAACTCTGCGAGACGATCAATCGCACCCGGCGCAACTCTGACTACCTGCCCGACGTCGAGCTACCCGACGGCGTGTGCGCCACGCACGACCCGGCCGAGGCGGCGGGCGGCGCGGACCTGGTCGTGCTCGCCGTGCCGTCGCAGGCGCTGCGGGAGAACCTCACGGCCTGGCTGCCGGTGTTGCCTGCGGACGCCGTGCTCGTCAGTCTCATGAAGGGCATCGAGCTCGGCACGGCCCAGCGGATGAGCGAGGTGATCGCCGAGGTCGCCCGCGTCTCGGACGATCGGGTGGCGGTGCTGTCCGGGCCCAACCTGGCCGGCGAGATCGCACAGCGCCAACCTGCCGCCAGCGTGGTCGCCTGCGTCGACGAGTCCGCAGCGCAGCGCATCCAGCGGGCCTGCCACTCCCCGTACTTCCGCCCATACACGAACACCGACGTCGTCGGTACCGAGCTCGGCGGGACGGTCAAGAACGTGATCGCACTCGCGGTCGGCATGGCCGAGGGGCTCGGCTTCGGCGACAACACGCGAGCCAGCGTCATCACCCGCGGACTGGCCGAGACGGCGCGGCTGGGTGCCGCACTGGGCGCCGATCCGTACACGTTCTCCGGCCTGGCCGGCCTGGGCGACCTCGTGGCGACGTGCTCGTCGCCCTTGTCACGCAACCGGACGTTCGGCGAGATGTTGGGTCGCGGCCGTTCCGTGGCCCAGATCACCGGCGCGACCCGGCAGGTCGCCGAGGGCGTCAAGTCGTGCGAGTCCGTGCTCGATCTCGCTCGTCGGGTGGGCGTCGACATGCCGATCGTCGAGCACGTGACGCATGTTGTGGAAGGGACGATGACGCCGATGGAGATGCTGCGACGCCTGATCTCGCGGACGGCCAAGCCGGAGCGTCACGGTCACTGATCCCTTGTCGTCCGGGGCGGCAGCACGTTGCGGCCGGCTCCGTTCCTATGCGCCGGACAGCGCATGCTGGAGGTCGAGCCAGAGGTCGTCGACGTCTTCGATGCCGACGGAGAGTCGGATCAGGGCCTCGGGGACAGTCGGGCTCTCCTCCGGCCACCGGCGGCGACGTTCGAGCGTGGACTCGACACCGCCGAGACTCGTCGCGGATACCCACAGGGACGTGGACGCGCAGATCCGGTCGGCTGCGGCCGCGCCGCCACGCGGCTCGAGGGCAAGCATCGCGCCGTAGCCTCGCATCTGGGCCGCCGCTCTGACGTGTCCGGGGTCGGCCGGCAGTCCTGGGTAACGGACGCGTTCGACAGCCGGATGGGCGGCGAGCCGCCGGGCGAGTACGCCGGCGTTGTGCTCAGCACGCTCCATGCGTAGATGGAGCGTCCGGATCCCGCGTAGGGCGATCCACGCCTCCACCGGCCCAGGAATAGCGCCGCACAACGTCCGGTGGTCGATCGCCGCCTCGTGGATGTCGTCATCGCGAGTCACGAGGGCACCCAGGACGACGTCGGAGTGGCCGGCGAGATACTTCGTCACGCTGTGCACGACGACGTCGGCGCCGAGGTCGAGCGGCCGCTGGTCGAGTGGCGTCGCCAGCGTGTTGTCGGCACAGCTGCGGACGCCGTGGTCCGTAGCCGCACCGAACAGCGCGGGTAGGTCGGCGATCTCGAGCATCGGGTTGGTGGGCGACTCGACCCACAGCAGTGTCGCGCCGTCCAGCGCCGCCACCGTCTGGCCGGTGTCGGCGACGTCGACCAGCCGCACCTCGAACCCGCGACGGGCGCGGAGCCGTTCCAGCAAACCCAGCGTGCCGCTGTACGAGTGCCGAGGTGCGACCACCACGGCGCCGTCGGGAACCGGCTCCAGCACGGCCGACACCGCGCCCATCCCCGAGGCGAACGCCACCGCACGACCCCCTTCCAGCGCGCCGACTACGTCCTCCAACGCCGTCCACGTCGGGTTTGCGAATCGGGCGTAGGCAACAGGCCCACCTTCGGCGTACGTCGACGCGAGCACCGGAGGCACCGACAGCGGGGCACCCGGTGCACGGTCAGGTCGGCCGGAATGGACGGCGATCGTCGCTGCCGCGAGACCGCGTTGGTCGTAGGTCATGACGTCGATTGTCCAGCCCGGGCGGGTAGGGTCGCCCCGGTGAGCGAGCCCCAGCCTCGCCGTGTCCGGGTGGCCGTGGTCTTCGGCGGCCGTAGTTCGGAGCACGCGATCTCGTGCGTCACCGCCAGCAGCGTCCTGCAGGCGATCGACCGGGATCGGTACGATGTGGTGCCCGTCGGCATCACCCCGAAAGGGCGGTGGGTCCTCGGGCCCGCGGAGCCCGGGCTGCTGGCTATCACCGAGGGGCGGCTGCCGGAGGTCGCCGACGAGGGCGGGACATTGGTCCTGCCGACGACGCCCGGCGCGGTTGAGCTCGCGGTGAGCGAGCCCGGAGCTGTGCCGCGTGCCATCGGCGAAGTCGACGTCGTGCTTCCGCTGCTGCATGGGGCCCACGGCGAGGACGGGACGTTGCAGGGCCTGCTGGAGCTGGCCGGCGTGCCTTACGTCGGGTCCGGCGTGCTGGCGTCCGCGGTCGGCATGGACAAGCACTACATGAAGCTCGTGCTGGCCGCGAGCGGCCTCCCCGTCTGCCGGCACGTGCTGGTTGACCCCGGACCGTGGGAGCCGCAACGCGAGCGCGTGGAGGCGGAGGTCGCGGCCCTGGGCTGGCCGGTCTTCGTGAAGCCCTCCCGGGCGGGCTCCAGCGTGGGCATCACCAAGGTCTACGGCCCCGGCGGGCTGGCCGCGGCCGTGCTCGACGCACGCCGGCATGACCCGAAGGTGATCGTCGAGGAGGCGGTCGCCGGTCGCGAGGTCGAGTGCGGCGTGCTCGAAGGGCCCGAAGGAGCACAGCCCGACACCAGCGTGGTCGGCGAGGTGCGGGTCGACGAGACCCACGAGTTCTATGACTTCGACGCCAAGTACCTCGATGAGGACCACGTCGCGCTGGACGTACCGGCCGATCTGCCCGCCGAGACCGCCACCCAGGTCCGAGACATGGCAGCCAGCGCGTTCCGGGCGCTTTCCTGCGAGGGCCTCGCGCGGGTCGACTTCTTCCTGCGGTCCGACGGCACGTTACTGCTCAACGAGGTCAACACGATGCCCGGCTTCACGCCGACGTCGATGTTCCCCATGCTCTGGGCGGCGACCGGCCTCGACTACCCGGCGCTCGTCGACCGCCTTCTGACGACGGCGCTCTCCCGCCCTACCGGCCTGCGCTGACCTGCGTCCACACACCTGCGACCTATCAGGCCTGACAAGTCGCCGACCAGGGCGGTCGAGCTGTTACGGAAACGATCGCTCGGTGAGGTGCATCGTGATCGCGGCAGCCAGATCGGCGAGGACCTCGGCCTCGGGGGCGTAGTCGTCGGGAACGGCGACCTCGACGTGGGGGTCGCGGTCCGCGACGGTGAAGAACGCGCCGCCGGCACCGCGGACGGGCAGCCAGCCGACGCCGTCGACGTCGAGCAGCTGCGCATCCGGCCGATACTCAGCAGGCAGCGGGACGCCGCATCGCAGCACGATCGGCGGTGCGCCCCAGACCGCGACGCCTGCCGGCTCGTCCGCGACGTCGCGCCGGACGGCGTCGGACACGAGGTCTGGCAACTCTTCCAAGAGTGCCGAGCAGATCTCCTCGGTCCCGGGCTCGAGGTCGTGGGACGCTACGTCGACGGAGCCCAGGCCGCAGCTTGCGCACCCGAAGCCGACGCCGATCACCGACGCCAGGAGTCCCCGAGTGGTGGTCAGATGTGGACGACGGGGCACGTCAGCGTACGAGTGATGCCCTCGACCCCCTGGACCTTGGCGACCACGAGCTTGCCGAGCTCGTCGACGTTGCGGGACTCCGCGCGGACGATGACGTCATACGGACCGGTGACGTCCTCCGCGAGTGTCACGCCCTCGAGTTCAGCGATCTCGCGCGCCACGTCGGCAGCCTTGCCGACCTCGGTCTGGATGAGGATGTAGGCCTGGACCACCACGGGCGTCCTCCAAGCTCCTGGGCCAAGATATCGGCAAACCTACCGCCTGGCTGGATCACCGAGGGAGACTCATGTCCGAGAAGGTCGCCGACCTGGGTGAGTTCGGGCTGATCTCCGCGATCACGGCGCGGATGCCGCAGGGTCGCGGGGTGCTGATCGGGCCCGGCGACGACGCCGCCGTCGTGTCCGCGCCGGACTCGCGGGTGGTCGTTTCCACGGACCTGTTGATCGAGAACCGGCATTTCCGGCGGGACTGGTCGTCGCCGCAGGACGTCGGGTGCAAGGCGGCGGCCCATAACCTCTCCGACGTCGCCGCGATGGGCGCGAGTCCGACGGCGCTGCTGGTCGGTCTCGGTGCTCCGCCGGATCTTCCGGCCGAGTGGGTGCTCGGTCTGGCCGACGGCCTAGGGGAGGAGTGCGAGCCGCTGGGCGTGTCCGTCGTCGGGGGCGACGTCGTGCGCTCGGACGTCGTGGTGATTGCCGTGACCGCCCTGGGCGACCTCGGCGGCCGCGCGCCGGTCACGCGGGCCGGCGCCGCGCCGGGCCAGATCGTAGCGGTGTGCGGGCGGCTGGGCTGGGCGGAGGCTGGCTTCCGGGTTCTCTCGCGGGGGTTCCGCTCACCCCGGGTGCTGGTCGAGGCCCACCGGCGGCCGCAGGTGCCGTACGACGCCGGCCGGGAGGCCGCGCTGCTCGGCGCGACGTCGATGTGTGACGTGAGCGACGGGCTGCTCGCCGACCTCGGGCACGTCGCGGCCGCCAGTGGCGTGGCCATCGACCTGGACCCGGCAGCCTTCGACGTGCCCGACCCGATCCGTGATGCGGCTGCCGCGCTCGGGGCGGAACCGCTGGACTGGATCCTGACCGGCGGCGACGACAACGCGTTCGTCGCGACCTTCCCGCCGGATGTGACGCTCCCCGAGCGCTGGTTCATCGTCGGGCGGGCGGCGCCGGGGGAGGGCGTCGCGGTGAACGGTGTCCGCTACGAGGGGGACGGCGGGCACGCCCACTTCACGTGACGGCGGCGCCGCCCGGCCGCCGTGGTGAGGGAGACCGTCATGAGTCCCAGCCTGCGTTGCAGGATCGACTGGCGCTGCACTGCGCCGTTGGTGCCCGGGGGCCCGCGACGGCCAGGCCGAGCGTCAGCGGCCAGAGCACCAGTCCGGCCACCCACCACGCCTGGCTGGCCACGGCGTCTGTGGGCGGGACTAGCGGGTGACCTTGCCCGCCTTCAAGCACGAGGTGCACACCCTGAGCCGCTTCGGGGTACCGCCGACGACCGTGCGCACGGACTGGATGTTCGGGTTCCAGCGGCGCGGGGTGCGGCGGTGCGAGTGCGAGATCGAGTTGCCGAAGCCCGGGCCCTTGCCGCAGACGTCGCAGGTGGCAGCCACGGGGACTCCTAGCTCACGAGGGGGTCGGTTCCAAGGAATTGTGCGCCCGCGGATCCCGGCGCGGGCAACCGCACCATGGTAGCCGTCGCGGCCGCGCGATCCCAAACCGACCCGCGTTGGCAGTTCGCCCCCCATGATCATGAAGGTTTCGGGGGCTCATAGGCCGCCAATGCCTTCATGATCATGGGAGGGCTTGTGAGTTGGCGCCGGCGGCTACCCTCCACGCCAGGATGCCGGCCGCAGGGAAGGATGGCAGACGTGGAGCCCGTTTTCGACGCGCGGATAGTGCTCCGCTGGTGTCGGGCGGCGCTCGCCGGGCTGGCCGCGGCGCGGGAGGAGATCGACGCCCTCAATGTCTACCCCGTACCGGACGGCGACACCGGCACGAACATGTACCTGACGATGGAGGCGGCCACCCAGACGGCCGAGCAGACGTGTGCCGATGTGCCGGCCGTCGAGATCGGGCCCGTCCTGCAGGCCGTCGCCCGCGGATCCCTGCTGGGGGCGTGCGGAAACTCGGGGGTGATCCTGTCGCAGATGCTGCGCGGTGTCGCCGAGGTGCTCGGCAGCAGCGACGGGTCGCGCCCGGAACACCTGGCGTTCGCCGAGGCACTCACCCGGGCAGCCGACGCCGGGTACGCCGCGGTCGCGAACCCCGTCGAGGGCACGATCTTGTCGGTGGCCCGCGCTGCAGCCGAGGCGGCCCACGACCGGGCCGGAGTCGACGGCGCGGACTTGCCCGACGTCGCACTCGCGGCGGTCCAGGCGGCGCGAGCTGCGTTGGCGAGGACGCCTGAGCAGCTGGAGGTCCTGCGTCGGTCCGGCGTCGTCGATGCCGGTGGCCGCGGGCTCAGCGTCGTCCTCGACGCATTCGACACCGTGCTGACGGGTCGCCGGCCGTTGGCCTACCCGCGGACCGTCACCGACCACACCGTGCCGACAGTCGCCCACGGCGGCCATGACGACACGTCCCCGGCGTACGAGGTGATGTACCTGCTCGACGCCACCGACGACGCGATCCCGGCCCTTCGGGACGCGCTCGGCCCGCTGGGCGACTCGTTGATCGTCGTCGGCGGCGAGCCGTTGTGGAACGTCCACGTCCACGTCGACGATGTCGGCGCGGCCATCGAGGCCGGCATCTCGGCCGGACGACCCCACCGGATCCGCGTCACCCACCTGGCGGAGCAGGTGTCACGGCCCGCACAGACCGGCCGCGCGGTGGTCGCCTTCGCCGCCGGCGACGGGCTGGCCGCGCTGTTCGAGTCCGCCGGAGCGACGGTCGTGCGTACCCCGGTCGGGAGGCGCCCGTCGACCGCGGAGATGCTGGAGGCGATCCGGCGCAGCGGCACCGGCGAGGTCGTCCTGCTGCCCAACGAGCGCGACGGCATCCCGGTTGCGGAGGCCGGGGCCGCCGAGGCGAGAGCCGAGGGCGTGCGGGTGGCCGTCATCCCGACGCGGGCGCAGGTCCAGGGAATCGCGGCCATCGCCGTCCACGAGCCGGCGCGTGAGTTCGATGCCGACGTCGTGACGATGACGACCGCGGCAGGACACACCCGCCACGGTGCGGTGACAATCGCCGTCAAGGAGGCCGTGACGTCCGCCGGCGTCTGCCAGCCGGGCGACATCCTCGGCGTCGTCGAGGGCGACTTCGCCGTGATCGGCACCGACCTGCTCGCGGTGGCCATCGAGGTAGTGGAGCGCATGCTTGCCGCCGGCGGCGACCTGGTCACCCTGGTCGCTGGTGCACAGGCCGACAGTGGGCTCGCCGACCTGGTGGCCGCAGCCGTCCACCGCAGCCGCCCGGAGATCGACACCGTGGTGTACGAGGGTGGCCAGCCCCGCTACCCGCTGCTGCTCGGGGTCGAGTGATGCCGGCTTCGTGGGACGAACCGCTGGACAAGGCCGTCGGCCGGCAGACGGCGAAGGCGCTGGCGAGCGGTCTGGACCTGCACACTGTCGGCGACCTCATGCGCCACTACCCGCGCCGCTACGCCGAGCGCGGCCAGCTGACGGATCTCGACGCGCTGCGCCTGGACGAGCACGTCACGGTGCTCGCCATGGTCGACGAGGTCCGGACCCGCAGCATGAAGACACGCCGCGGCGGGATCACCGAGGTGGTCGTGACCGACGGCAGCGGCCGGTTGGTGCTGACGTTCTTCAACCAGCCCTGGCGGGAGCGAGAGCTCCAACGCGGCCGGATCGGCCTGTTCGCCGGCAAGGTCGGCGTCTACCGGCGGCACCGGCAGCTCGCCCACCCGGACTACGTGCTGTTACCCGACGGCAGCGACGTCAGCGCCGCTGCCGAGGAGTTCGCCGACGAGCTCATCCCGGTCTACGCCGCGACGTCGAGCCTGGCGTCGTGGAAGGTCGCCAAGTGCGTGCGGACGGTGCTCGACACCCTGGGTGCGGTGCCGGAGCCCATCCCGCCCGACATCCGAAGGCGGCTGGGCCTGATGGACGCGGCGGCGGCGGTGCGGACTGTCCACCGGCCGGCATCGCGCGAGGATGTCGAGCGGGCCAGGCACCGGCTGCGGTTCGAGGAAGCCTTCGTCCTGCAGGTCGAGCTGGCCCGGAGGCGGGATTCGGCGGCGGCGCTGCCCGCGGTGCCGCGCAAGCCTGCGCCCGGTGGGCTGCTCGACGCGTTCGACGCGCGCCTGCCGTTCCTGCTCACCAGGGGCCAACTCCGTGTGGGGGAGGAGATCGCCGCGGACCTGGCCCGTGACCATCCCATGCACCGCCTGCTGCAGGGCGAGGTCGGCACCGGCAAGACCGTCGTCGCGTTGCGGGCGATGCTCGCCGTGGTCGACAGCGGCGGTCAGGCGGCTCTGCTGGCGCCGACAGAGGTGCTCGCCCAGCAGCATCACCGGTCGCTCACCGAGCTGATGGGTCCGTTGGCCGAGCGGGGACTGCTCGGCGGGTCCGACGTGGGCACCCGGGTGGCGCTCGTGACCGGTTCACTCGGCGCGGCGGCGCGGCGGGAGGCGCTGCTTGCCGCCGTGTCCGGCGACGCCGGCATCGTCGTCGGCACCCACGCGCTGCTGGAGGAGCGGGTGCAGTTCGCCGACCTGGGCCTCGTCGTCGTCGACGAGCAGCACCGGTTCGGCGTCGAGCAACGGTCGGCGCTGTCGGCCAAGGGGCCCGGCGACGCCCGCCCTCACGTGCTGGTCATGACCGCGACGCCGATCCCCCGAACGGTGGCAATGACCGTCTTCGGCGACCTGTGGGTGTCCACGTTGCGCGAGCTGCCTGCCGGGCGGGCCGACATCGTCACGCACGTGGTGCCCGTGGACGAGAAGCCGCATTACCTCGACCGGGCGTGGGGCCGGGTCCGCGAGGAGGTCGGCAAGGGCCGTCAGGTGTACGTCGTCTGCCCGCGGATCGGCGGCGACGACACCGAGGCAGCAGACGGCGACCTCGGCGGTGAGGAGAACGGGCGCAGGCCCGTCGCCGTCTTCGAGCTGGTCGAGATGTTGCGAGACGGTCCGCTGGCCGGCGTCGAGATCGAGGTGATGCACGGCCGGCTGGCGCCGGAGGCCAAGGAACGTGCGATGCGCCGGTTCACCTCCGGCGACGCCCTGGTCCTGGTGGCCACAACGGTGATCGAGGTCGGAGTCGACGTGCCGACGGCCTCGACCATGGTGATCATGGACGCCGCCCGGTTCGGTGTCTCACAGCTGCACCAGCTACGCGGTCGGGTCGGCCGGGGCGAGGTTCCCGGTCTGTGCCTGCTGGTCACGGACTCACCGGCAGGCACGCCGGCCCGGGAGCGGCTGGACGCGGTCGCCTCGACGCGGGACGGCTTCTTGCTCTCGCGGGTCGACCTGGAGCAACGCCGCGAGGGTGACATCCTGGGCGCAGCCCAGTCCGGGCGCCGGTCGAGCCTGCGGCTCTTGTCGGTGATCCACCACGAGAACGTCATCCTGGCGGCCCGAGAGGCCGCCAGCACCTACGTCGCCGACGACCCGGAGCTGCGCCGCTGGCTGCCGCTGGCAGACGCCGTCGACGCGCTGTCGAGCGACGCGCGTGTCGACTATCTGGAGAAGGCGTAGCGGGGTTTACGCTTACCTGCGGCTGCGCCACAGAACCCACTCTGATGCGGAGACGCATCTTTGACGTTCATGAGCCGTTGCGCCTGGAAACGGCCTCGTGCGGCTTCCTGCGGACTGTGTGCGGACTACGATCTTGGCCCAGACAGGGTGATCCTGACTACACCGCACAAAGATCTTCAAGGAATGCGAGCCGGAGCTCGGCAGGAGGTGGTGGCGATGACCCGCACGATTCACGCCCGGGTGCAGCGCTCCGGGCGGTACTGGGCCGTCTACGTGCCCGAGGTGGACCGCTGGACCCAGGCCCGGCATCTGCGCGAGGTCGACCCGATGGCGCGGGACCTGGCCGCGCTCATGCTCGACGTCGAGGCCGACACATTGCGTATCGACATCACGATCGCCACCCCGGCGGCTGCGGCCGAACTGCGCGCCGCGGCCCGCGAGCTGTACGACGCCGGGCTGACGCTGCGTGACATCGGCAAGGTGCTGGACGTGTCGTACCAGCGGGCGCACCAACTGCTGAGCACGACCACCGGCACGGCGCCGACCGCGGCGAGAAAGACCCCAGCACGGAAGGTCGCGGCGAAGAAGGCCTCATGACCCGGATCGTGGCAGGCGCCGCGAAGGGGCGTCGCCTCGCCGTCCCGCCGGGGCAGGGCACGAGGCCCACGTCCGACCGGGTGCGGGAGGCGCTGTTCTCAGCCCTGGAGTCGACGTTCGGCGCGTTTGCCGGCCTGCGCGTGCTCGACCTGTATGCGGGAAGCGGCGCGCTCGGCCTGGAGGCACTCTCCCGCGGCGCCGCGCACGTCCTGCTGGTGGAGTCCGACGCCCGGGCGGCTCGCACGATCCGGTCCAACCTGTCGGCAGTCGGGCAGCGCGGCGGCCAGGTGCTGAACACCTCGGTCGGCAGCGCTCTCTCGACCCCGCCGGCGGAGCCGTACGACCTGGTGTTCGCCGACCCGCCGTACGCGCTGCCCGTATCTCGGCTGCACGCGGCGCTCACCCACCTCGTGGACGGCTGGCTGAGCGACAGGGCGGTGGTGGTCGTGGAACGGTCGAGTCGTGACACACCCCTGACGTGGCCGGACGGTCTGACCAGTCAACGAGAACGCCAGTACGGGGAGACCGTGCTCTGGTACGGTCGGCCGGCCGGGTGATCGACAGCGGCTTGGAGGTCACGTGCGGCGTTGCGTCTGCCCTGGGTCGTTCGACCCGGTGACCAATGGCCACCTCGATGTCGTCGAACGGGCCGCGAGTCTGTTCGACGAGGTCGTCGTCGCCGTGCTGGTCAACGTGTCCAAGCATGGCCTTTTCACCGTGGACGAACGGATGGCCATGCTCCGCGAGGTGTGCGCCCACCTGCCGAACGTCGTCGTCGAGAGCTTCCACGGGCTGCTCGTCGACTTCTGCCGTGAGCGGGACATCCCCGCGGTGGTCAAGGGGCTGCGAGCGGTGACCGACTTCGACTACGAGTTGCAGATGGCGCAGATGAACCACCGCCTGACCCGGCTCGAGACGCTGTTCGTCGCGACGAACCCCGACTACTCCTATCTCTCGTCCAGCCTGGTCAAGGAGGTCGCCACCTATGGCGGCGACGTCTCCGGGCTGGTCCCCGACTCGGTGCTGGGCCGTCTCACCAAGCGGCTGGCCGCACCGCGGGCGTGAGGAGCGCGCATGGACGTCCACGACAAGATCGACGAGATCGTGAAATACGTCGAGTCCGCCCGGACGATGCCGATGTCGTCATCGGCCGTCGTCAACCGGACGGACCTGCTGGCGATGATAGAGACCCTGCGGTCGGTCCTGCCGGGCAGCCTGCGGGGTGCCGAAGCGGTCTTGGACCAGCGCGAGGCGTTGCTGGCCGAGGCGCGGACGAACGCCGGACAGCTGATCGCCGCCGGCCGGGAGGAGCAGGAGCGTCTCGTGTCCGAGCACGGCGTGCTGGTCGCCGCCGAGGCGAGGGCCGAGGAGGCGCTCGCCACCGCGACGGCGCGGGCGGACGAGATGCGCCGTGAGGTGGACGACTATGTCGACGCCAAGCTCGCCCATCTCGAGCTGTCCGTCGACAAGATCCTCGACACGGTTCGGCAGGGCCGCGAACGGCTGCGGGGCTCCAACGCGTACGACGAGCTGGCGGCCGACGACGCGGCGATCGCGTTCGGTAGCGACGAGAACCGGCCCGGCACCGAGCGTTGACGTCGGTTCCGCGTCGGACCACCGTCGGTTCGATTCGATGCCAGCGGATCGATCGAGTACCCTTGGCGGGGCCTCACAGCCGAGGCCGCGAGTCGGCATGCCCGCGCACGGAAGAGTTGGTCTGCGTTGATCACCCCCGACCCGCGATCGCCGCTTGTGCTCGATACTCATGAGCTCGGGCGACGGCCGGGGGCGATGCGACGGGTCGGCGTCACTGTGCCGGCACCGGCCGGCCTCGGTCTGGGCGGTGTGGTCGGCGTGCCCGAAGGGGCCGATCTCGAGCTGGACCTCCGGTTGGAGTCGGTCATGGAGGGCGTGCTCGTCTCGGGGGCGGCGCGGGCGCCGCTCGCCGGTGAGTGCGTGCGGTGCCTGGATCCCGTCGAGGACGATCTCGACGTCGAGATCCAGGAGCTCTACGCCTACCCGGACCACGGTGTCCCCGACGGCGAGGACGACGAGCTCATGGTGGAGGACCATCTCCTCGACCTCGAGCCGGCGATCCGCGACGCGGTGGTGCTCGCGCTGCCACAGGCTCCGCTGTGCCGGGACGACTGCCCCGGCCTGTGCCCGCAATGCGGTGCCCGGCTCGCCGACGACCCGACGCACACGCACGACACCACCGACCCACGGTGGGCGGCCCTGACCGGGTTGCTCGCCGACAGGACCGTCAACACAAGCGCAGAGACCGGCTCGACCAGGGCCGGCCCGACTGAGGAGAGATAGCCGTGGCCGTCCCCAAGCGAAAGATGTCCCGGAGCAACACCCGGCACCGCCGGTCGCATTGGAAGGCGAAGCTGCCGCAGGTTCAGAAGCGGACCGAGAACGGCCGCACTACCTGGGTCGTCGCGCATCGCGCGCACGTCGTGGAGGACTCGCAGGGCACAGCGTTGTTCCGCGAGTACAACGGCCGCCAGGTCGGCGACGCCTGACCGGCGCCCTGGACTGACCGGACATGCCGGCCGGCTCCTCGTCGCCGCCTTCGACCGCCGCGCTGCGCGCCCGCCTTGGGCTCGCCGTGGAGCCCCAGTTGCTCGAGCGCGCGCTCACTCATCGCTCGTTCGCGTACGAGCAGGGCGGGCTGCCGACCAACGAGCGGCTGGAGTTCCTGGGTGACTCCGTGCTCGGCCTGGTCGTCACCGACGCACTCTTCCACCGTCACCCGGACCTGTCCGAGGGACAGCTCGCCAAACTCCGAGCCGCCGTGGTCAACATGCGCGCCCTCGCCCAGGTGGGCCGCCGGCTCGAGCTGGGCGAGCACGTGCGGCTCGGCCGCGGCGAGGAGGCCACCGGAGGCCGTGACAAGTCGTCGATCCTCGCGGACACGGTGGAGGCCCTGATCGGCGCGGTCTACCTGGACAGCGGCCTGTCGGCCGCGGCGGACCTCGTGCACCGCCTGGTCGACGACTTGATCGAGGCGTCGGCGACGCTGGGTGCCGGGCTGGACTGGAAGACGTCTCTGCAGGAGCTCACCTCGCAGAGCATTCTCGGCGTCCCGGAGTACCACGTCAGGGAAGCAGGCCCCGACCACGCCAAGGTCTTCACCGCGTCGGCCGTGGTCGCCGGTACGGTCTACGGCGTCGGTGAGGGCCGCAGCAAGAAGGAGGCCGAAGCTCAGGCCGCCGAGGCCGCCTGGAGCGCTCTGCGCCTGCAGCTCATGCCGCCGGTGGAGCCGGCCGCCGAATGATCGCAGGCACCCGTGCCTGAGCTTCCCGAAGTCGAGGTCGTCCGTCGGGGGCTGGAGCGGCTCGTGGTCGGACGGACGGTCCGCGAGGTCGAGGTGTTGCACCCGCGGGCGGTCCGCCGGCACGCTCCCGGCGCCGCCGACTTCGCCTCGGCTCTGGCCGGTGTCCGCCTCGATGCTGCGTGCCGGCGCGGCAAGTACCTGTGGCTGCCGTTCGGCTCCGACGAGGCCCTCGTCGCCCACCTCGGGATGAGCGGGCAACTCCTGGTCCAGCCGCCGTCCATGCCGGACGAGGTCCACCTGCGAGTTCGGTTCTGCTTCGACGGCGGCCCACAACTGCGGTTCGTCGACCAGCGGACCTTCGGTGCGATGGCCGTGTCGCGCACGCTGGCCGACGGAGTCCCAGCGGAGATCGTCCACATCGCGCTCGACCCGCTCGACCCGGCGTTCGACGACAGGGCCTTCCGGGGGGCACTGCGCCGCCGCCGTACCGGTGTCAAGCGCGCCCTGCTCGACCAGTCGCTGATCTCCGGCGCCGGAAACATCTACGCCGACGAGGCGCTGTGGCGCGCGCGCCTCCACTACGCCCGCCCGACGGAAACCCTCACGGGTCCGGAGGTCGGCCGGCTGCTGGCGGCACTGCAGACCGTCATGGCCGCGGCCATGGCCGAGGGCGGGACGTCGTTCGACTCCCTCTACGTCGACGTCAACGGCTCCAGCGGGTACTTCGACCGTTCGCTGCAGGTGTACGGACGGGCGGACCAGCCGTGCCGACGGTGCGCCGCGCCGATCCGGCGCGACCCGTTCATGAACCGGTCGTCCTACACCTGTCCGCGCTGCCAGCCACGGCCCCGCCGCGCCCGCTGGTGAGCTACGTGGACGGCGTCGACACCGTGCGGATGACGGCGCGGGTCCACGGTCGTGTGCAAGGCGTCGGCTTCCGCTGGTTCGTTCGACGCGCCGCCCAAGACCTCGAGCTGGCCGGGCGTGCGACGAACCTTCCGGATGGCACGGTCGAGGTCGTGGCCGAAGGGCCTCGCGACGCCTGTGAGCGCCTGGTCGACACTCTGCACGGCGATGCCGTGCCCGGCCATGTCGACCAGGTGACCCTCGGGTGGTCCCCGTCGAGCGGCCTGCGCGGATTCGCCGTAGAATGACCGCCCATGAGCTGCGGCATCGTGACCGCAGTGTGACCTATTGACCCGTTCGCGTGAGGGTGCGACCCTGGTGTAAGCGGCTCGACGCCCCGGTTGACGGTGAGGCTGTCCCGCCCCGTCGAACTCTCGCATTCATGTGGAGGAAGTCTGCAATGGCAAAGGCGATCCTCGGATACGTCGGCGGTCCTGATCCCCGGCTGGTCACCGAGGTGAGGTTGCTCCGTCGGCGTGTCCACGATCTCGAGGCCGAGATCCGCAGGCTCCGGGCCGAGAACGATGCTCTCGTCGAGACCATCGATGCCGGCCCGGTCGTGCTCGACGACGTGCCCGCTCCGGAGCCCGTGCTGGCCTGAGGGCCCGACGTCGGCCGCACAGACGGCGGCCGCGACCCGCGCTCGCGCGGCGTGGTGTCAGTACGCCCAGAGCCGGGTCGGGTGCCGGGTAGGCTGCGGCTAGCTTCCCCGGCGGTCGACCTGTCAGCTCACCAGAGAGTTCGCGCGTGCACCTGAAGAGCTTGACGCTGCGGGGGTTCAAGTCCTTCGCGTCGTCGACGACCCTGTACTTCGAGCCGGGCATCACCTGCGTGGTCGGTCCCAACGGCTCGGGCAAGTCGAACGTCGTCGACGCGCTCGCCTGGGTGATGGGCGAGCAGGGCGCCAAGAGTCTGCGCGGTGGCCGGATGGAGGACGTGATCTTCGCCGGCACGGCCGGCCGGCCTGCCCTGGGTCGGGCCGAGGTGGTGCTCACGATCGACAACACCGACGGCGTGCTCCCGATCGAGTACTCCGAGGTGACGATCTCGCGGACGATGTTCCGCAACGGCGGCTCGGAGTACGCGATCAACGGACAGGTGTGTCGCCTCCTCGACGTGCAGGAGCTCCTTTCCGACTCCGGGATCGGCCGCGAGATGCACGTCGTCGTCGGCCAGGGACAGCTCGACTCGATCCTCAGCGCAACCCCGGAGGACCGGCGCGGCTTCGTCGAGGAAGCCGCCGGGGTTCTCAAGCACCGCAAGCGCAAGGAGAAGGCCCTGCGCAAGCTGGAGGCGATGCAGGCAAACCTGACCCGGGTGCAGGACCTCACCGCCGAGCTACGCCGCCAGCTCGGACCGTTGGGCAAGCAGGCCGAGATCGCTCGTCGCGCCGTGGTCATCCAAGCCGACCTGCGCGACGCGAGACTACGTCTGCTGGCCGACGACCTCGTCCAGGCCACCGTGGAGCTCGACCAGGAGATCGCCGACGAGACCGCCCTGCGATCCCGGCAGGCGGAGGTGGCCGCGACGCTGGATCAGGCCCGGCAGGGCGAGGCCCGATTGGAGGCCGAGGTCCGCGACACCGCGCCCCGGCTGGCCCAGACCCAGGAGTCCTGGTACCGCCTCGCCGGCCTGAAGGAGCGGGTCCGCGGCACGGCGTCACTCGCAGCGGAGCGGGTGCGACACCTGACTGCGCCACGCGACGAGGGGCAGGCCGGCCGCGAACCGGAGGAGATCGCCCAGGAGGCAGCAGCAGTACGGGCTCAGGAAGCCGAGCTCGCGGCCCAGACCGCCGACGCCTGCAAGGTGCTCGAGGCGGCGCTGGGTGGCCGTCGGGAGGCGGAGGCCGCGGCCGAGGCGGAGGAGCGCCGGCTGGCCGCCTTGGTTCGAGCCGCCGCTGACCATCGCGAGGGGCTGGCCCGGCTCATCGGGCAGCTGGATGGGCTGCGCCGCCGCGCGGTCGCCGCCGAGGCCGACCTCGATCGGCTCACCGCCGCACGCGAGGAGGCGCAGCACCGGACCACGGAGGCCGAACGCCAGTTCACGGTGCTGGAGACGACCATCGCCGGGCTCTCGGTCGGCGAGCAGGGTCTGGACGCCGAGCACGAGCGGTTCCAGGCCGGGCTCGACGACGCCGAGGCCGCTCTGGCGGCTCTGCGCGACGAGGAGCGGGCCGCCGAGCGGGAACGGGCCGCGCTGGCCGCCCGCTGCGAGGCACTGGAGTTGGGACTGACCCGGCGGGACGGCTCAGCCGCGCTGCTCGCGGCCGGTGACCGGATCTCCGGGCTGCTCGGGTCGGTGGCAGCCCTGGTGTCCGTCGAGCCGGGATGGGAGCCCGCGGTCGCCACGGCGTTGGGCGCGTCCGCGGATGCAGTCGCCGTCGGAACGGTCGACGACGCGGTCGCCGCGCTGCGCCTGTTGCACGAGGACGATCTGGGCCGGGCCGGGTTGCTGGTCGGCGACGCGCCGTACGACGACCCGGGGGAGTGGCCGACGCTGCCGACGGGGCTGCGCTACGTGGTCGACCTCGTCGTGGCGGCCGCCGAGCTGCGCCCGGCGCTGTGCCGGTTGCTTCGCGGCGTCGTTGCGGTCGACGACCTGCCCGCCGCCCGAGCCCTGGTCGAGGAGCTCCCCGATCTTGTTGCGGTGACACCAGACGGCGATCTGCTCGGGCGCGGCCACGGCTTCGGCGGCTCGTCGAGTGCCCCGAGCGTTCTGGAGGTGCAGGCCGCGGTCGACGACGCCGCCGACCGGCTGGCGGATGCGACAGGACGGGCCGAAGACCTGGGCCGCCGCCTGCGCGCGGCCGAGCATCACCGGGACGACGCGGCCGGACGGGTCACGGCCGCCCTGTCGAGGTTGCACGAGTCCGACGCAGAGCTGTCGGCGGTAGCCCAGCAGCTGGGCGAGCTGGGCCACGTCGCCCGATCGGCCGCCGCCGAAGCCGAGCGGCTGGTGGCGGCCGTCGCTGACGCCGAGGCGGCTCGCGACCGTGACCTCGCCGTGCTGGCCGAGCCGGAGGCCAGGGTGGCCGCCGCCGAGGCTGCGGGCGACACGGATCCCGAGCCGTCCACCGACGAGCGCGACCGGCTCGCACGGGCCACCCGCGATGCGCGGCAGGCCGAGACCGAGGCCAGGCTGGCGTTGCGGACCGGCGAGGAGAGGGTGCGCGCGCTGGCCGGGCGCGCGGAAGCCCTGGAGCGCGCGGCCCGCAGTGAACAGGATGCGCGGGCGCTGGCCACCGCGCGGGCGGAGCGCCGCGCCCGCGACGCCGGCGCCGCAGCCG
>JBOGDS010000023.1:0-50630 GCA_050743075.1 Jiangellaceae bacterium
GCTGGAGCCGGTCGTGGCCGGTGGAGCGGCCGTCGCCGCGTTGGCAGCGTTGCTCGCGCTGGTCGTGGGCGTGAGTCGGACGGCGTTCGCCATGGCCGACGAGGGGGATCTGCCGCGACCTCTCGCGGCAGTGCACAGCACCCAGCGAGTCCCACACGTGGCCGAGATCGTCGTGGGCGTCTCCGTTGTCGTGGCCGTCCTCGTGAGCGACCTGGTGGCCGCAGTGTCGATCAGCTCGTTCGCGGTTCTGCTGTACTACGCCGTCGCCAACGCCGCGGCGCTCCGGCTGCGTCCCGACGAGCGTCGGTGGCCGCGCTGGCTCGCCGTCGCCGGGCTGGCGTCCTGCCTCCTGCTCGCCGCGTCTCTGCCGCTCGGCACGATGATCCGC
The DNA here is from genome assembly GCA_050743075.1 of Jiangellaceae bacterium. Taxonomy (GTDB): domain Bacteria; phylum Actinomycetota; class Actinomycetes; order Jiangellales; family Jiangellaceae; genus JBOGDS01. The sequence continues at coordinate 389 of JBOGDS010000023.1, forward strand.
GGCATGGTCGCGCTGGTCGTCGCGATGATGCTGCGTGCCGTCGTGCTCGCGCGTCGCGGCCTGACGCCGACGTAGTGCCCCGCGGCAGGCCCCCGACGCATGGCACGCTCAAATGCTGTAGATGGCACGCTGAACCGTTGTTGGCGCGCCCGAGTTATGCCGGTTTGTGGAGCAGTTCAGCGTGCCATCCCTCGGGGGCCGACCTACGTGGTCAACCCAGGAGGGCTGGACGGATCTCACCGACGGGTTGGCCGCCGCCCAGAACGGGAGCCGTTCCCTGCTCGTCGAGCACTGGATGGTCCACCCCGAGCCGCCGCAGGGCAGCCGCCATGACGACAGGAGCTGCACGCCGTTGCCCGTCCTCGATCTTGAGTGCGACGGTGCGACCGTCGTCGAGAGCCGCTGCGTAGACGCCTTCCGCACCTGCCTTGGCGAACAGCCCGGGCACGGCGCGGATCAGGCGGGCCTCGTCGCGAGCCGTCCCGCTGGTCCATTGCGGATGACGCTGAACGGCCTCGACGACGCGCCGCTCGGCCGAGCCAGGAACCGCGAGTGCCAGGGAGCGGTACATGCGCGCGAGCCCGGACAGGCTCAGAGCGAAGAGTGGCGCACCGCAGCCGTCGACCCCGGTGTGCGCCACCGGTTCGCCCGCGAGCTCCCCGACCATGTTGTGGATGGCGACCTGAAGTGGATGGTCGGCAGACAGGTAGCTCTCGGTCGGCCATCCGTTGACCGTGCACGTCACCAGCATCGCGGCGTGCTTGCCCGAACAGTCCGCGGCGACGGGCGTCCGGTCGAGTCCCCGCCGCGCGTAGGCGACCATGGCGATCTCGTCCAGCGGCCAGCCGGGGGTGTTCTGCAGCAGCGACTCGTCCAGACCGGCCGAGGCGAGAATCCGGCGCGCACCGGCACGATGGAAGTCCTCACCGGAGTGGCTGGAGGCCGCCAGCGCCAGCAGTTCGCCGTCCAGCGGCAGGCCGTTGCGCAGCATCGCCGCCGCCTGGGCCGGTTTGTTCGCGGAACGTGGATACATCGGCGTCTCGATCTCGCCGACGGCCACCACGACGACCCCGCCGGCAGCCAGGGCCACGACGGAGCCATGGTGGCGCCCCTCGACCAACCCGGAGCGGACGACCTCGGCGACGACCTCGTGCGGCACGGTCAGCGATCCTGCCACGGCGGGCTGGAACAATCGCTGCCCGTGCAGGCGGTGGTGCAGCGGGTCACGTCAGCCTCGGTACGCGTTGCCGGCGAGACCGTCGGCACGATCGATCCCGGACCGGCCGGTCACGGCCTGCTGGTCCTGCTCGGTGTCACGCACACCGACACCGGGGACGATGCCGCGCGGCTCGCCCGCACGGTGTGGGAACTGCGCATCCTCGACGACGAGCGCTCCGCGTCGGACATCGGCGCTCCGGTGCTCGTCGTCAGCCAGTTCACGCTCTACGCGGACACCCGGAAGGGCAGGCGGCCATCCTGGTCGGCGGCTGCGTCGGGACGGGTGGCCGAGCCGCTGGTGGAGGCATTCTGCGCTGCCCTTCGCCGGTTGGGCGCTCACGTCGAAACCGGCGCGTTCGGCGCCCATATGCTCGTGATGTCGACCAACGACGGGCCGGTGACGCTCGTGTTGGAGAGCTAGCCCAACCGGGCCCGGACATGCAGGCCGGCCTCGGGATCGACGACGACCTCCTGGGCCGCCGCGACACCACCGGCGGTCAGCGTCGCGTCGACCGGGACGTTGCGCTTGACCAACGCCAGCGCGATCGGACCCTGCTCGTGGTGCCGTGCGGCCGAGCCGACGAACCCGACCGTCCGGCCGTCGAGCCCGACGTCGTCGCAGTGCTCGGGCAGATGGTCGACCGAGCCGTCGAGGTGGAGCATCACCAACCGGCGCGGCGGCCGGCCCAGCGTGTGTACGCGCGCCACCGTCTCCTGGCCGCGATAGCAGCCCTTGTCCAGGTGGACCGCCGAGCCGATCCAGCCGACCTCGTGCGGGATTGTCCGGTGGTCGGTGTCGACGCCGAGCCGAGGCTCGTGCGCGGCGATCCGCAGCGCCTCGTGCGCCCAGACACCGCTCGGCGCGTCGCCGATGTAGGTCGTCAGGGACTCGCGCGGGACGAAGACCTCGCGGCCGGTGGCGCCGACCCGGGACAGGTGGGTCTCGTGCGGTTCGGCGGCGGGTTCCCGGACGACGGCGTACTCGCCGGTGACGTCTGCGACCTCGACCCGGAGCATGAAGCGCATCGACTCGAGGAAGGCGACGAGAGCGGCGACTGAACCGGGCTCGACGTGTGCCCACAATGCCTCGCCGTCGTCGACGGCGTACAACGCGTGCTCGATGTGGCCGTGCGGGGACAGGAGCAGCGCCGTGGTGGCTTCGTGGACGGGAAGATGCTCGAGGTGCTGGGTCGCGAGTGAGTGCAGCCAGGAGAGGCGGTCCGGTCCGGAGACCCGCACGACGCCGCGGTGGGAGAGGTCGACCGGACCCGGCGCGCGTTGCTCGCGCATCGGGTCGCCGTAGTGCGCCGCCACACCGGCGTCGGGACCGGACGCCCCGACGGCACCGGGCCGATCGAGCAGCGGGCTCTGGTAAGCGTTCACACCTGCCCCAACGCCGGGCAGCCCCACGACACTCCCGACGAGTGGAGGGTCCTCCGCCCTTCAGCGGCCGGGAAGGGCGGAGAACCCTCCACCGACGGGCGTGGTGGGCGCCTCAACTGCAGTCCTGGCAGGTGCCGAAGAGCGTCAGGTGCCGGACGTCGGTGTGGAAGCCGTGCTTGGCGGCCACGGTCTCGACCAGGTCGGCGGCGATGTCCGGTTCGACCTCGGTGACCCGCTGGCAACGGCGGCACACCAGGTGCACGTGGTCCGGCTCGGTCGTCGCGTGGTAGGCGGGCGCGCCGTGGCCGAGGTGGGTGTGGCTCACCAGCCCGAGCTTCTCCAGCAGGTCGAGCGTGCGGTAGACCGTCGAGATGTTGACGCCCTTCGCGGTCTGCCGCACCCGAGTCAGGACCCCCTCGGGCGAGGCGTGGTCGAGCTGCTGCACGGCGTCGAGTACGAGCTCACGCTGGGGCGTGAGCCGATAGCCCCGGGCCCGCAGGTCGTCGCGCCAGTCTCCGTCCATCGCCGACGAGTCTACGAGCGGGCCTCCCCCGCAGCCGCGACACGCTGCAGTTCCGCGGACAGATGAGGCTGGAGCTCGCGACCCATGGCGGCCATCTCGTACACGTACATTAGACGGCCGTCGACCAGCCCGTACAGGCGGTGGCCGGTCCGGTAGTCCTTCGCCGTCTCGGTCTTGAGCACTCCGCGGGTCGCGATCTCGACCTTCGCCGGCTCGATCCGGCCAAGGTAGATCTCGACGAAGCCGGTGGGATGGGTGAGCAGCACCTCAACCTCGCCGCCCGCTTGCGGCCGCCAGTATCCCGTCTCGCTCGCGGCCGGCCGGACCATGTCGCCGTCGTCGTCGAGGATCCAGCTGCGGCTGCCATAGCTGAGGAACGGCTTGCCGGGAACGTACGAGAACGAGACTTCCTGGCCGAACCGGAACGCCTCGATGGTCGGGTAGTCGCCGACGCCGGCGCCTTCCCAGCGGCCGAGCAGCCAGGCGAGGGGAACGTTGTCGGCGTGCAGGTCGCTCGGTATCTCGATCACGGAAGTTCAGGCCTGGCCCTTGACCAGTTTGTACACGACGCAGACCGCGAAGGCACCAGCGGCGAGCGCCGTGAAGACCAACACCCCGGTGGACAGCACGGCCCGAGTCTAGCCAGGGCCGTTCGGGCAGTGGACGACCTAGGATCGCTGACATGGCCGGCTCTCTCGTCGTCAAGGTCACCGCCGGGCTCGACGCGCCGGAGCGCTGTTCGCAGGCGTTCACCGTGGCGGCCACGGCGCTCGCGTCGGGGGCTGACGTCTCACTGTGGTTGACCGGCGAGTCGGCGTGGTTCGCCCTGCCCGGGAGAGCCGCGGAGTTCGATCTACCGCACGCAGCACCGCTGCCGGACCTGCTCGATGCGCTCCTCGCGGGCGGACGGGTGACGCTGTGCACCCAGTGCGCCGCCCGCCGCGACATCGACCCCGACGACGTCCTGCCCGGCGTGCGGATCGCCGGTGCCGCGACGTTCGTCGACGAGGCCCTGGCCGAGGGGTCGCAGGCGCTCGTCTACTGAACCGGTGCCGAGATCCGCAGGTCGCTCACGGCAACCCGGTCACGAGATGCATCGGAGCTGGACAGGATCTCGAGCACGAGCTGCGCCGTCTGCCGCAACGGGATGCGCATGCTCTGCAGCTCACGGTTCGCTGTATCCGGGTCGAGCGCCTGCTCGACGGTGGTGCCGTCGTCGAAGTGCCACCGCACGGAGGTGATCCGGCGGTTCTCGGCGTAGCGGTCGGTGCCGTCGACCGGATCAGTCTTCGCGTAGCCCGGGACGAGACCGACCTCGGCGACCTCCACGGAGCCGCCCAGGTCGAGCACCAGCGTCTCGCCGACTCCGTCGCCCTCGCAGCGCCAGGCCGACTCGATCTCGTCGTCGACGGCGTGCTCCGGCTCGTACGTGACCCGGTTCCCGCCTGCGTCTGCGCTCGACTCACCATGGCAGGACGCGTCCGCGACCGTCGCGACCAGCGGCTCGACCGCGCCTTCCCACTGTGCGTCGGCCGCCGTCGCGACCTCGTCCGTGCCGCCGCCGCTCCCGGCCGAACCGAGCACCGCACCGGTGAGGAAACCCAGCAATGCGCAGCCGGTGAGCAGTCCGGCGACCACGGCGCCGGCTGGACGCTCTTCGGCAAGACGGTCGAACACGCGCAGCACCCTACGGTGCCGCTGGGGCGGGGTCGGAGGCCGACCGGCTCAGGCCGGCAGGCTCACCGCCACCTCTGCGATCACACCGTGCTGTGCGATCACGACCCGGTCGACCGGCGTGGACCGGGGCGCCAGCGTGCGCACCGTCCAGCGGCCGGGGCCGGCGAAGAAGCGGAACTGCCCGGCGTCATCGGTGGGCACCTCGGCGGTGAACTCCCCGGAGGCGTCGAGCAGCCGCACGTACGCGCCGGCCACCGGGGCGTCGCCGCCGCGAGTGACGACGCCCTCGATGATCGACTGCTTGGACAGGTCGACGCCTTCGACGGAGACGCCTCCAGGCGGCGCGGCGCAACCGTCGGTCATGCCGCCCCGCCCGGCTCGTCGCCGACCGCGATGGGCACGCCGACCAGCGAGCCGTACTCGGTCCATGACCCGTCGTAGTTCTTGACGTTGTCGACACCGAGGAGCTCATGCAGGACGAACCAGGTGTGCGCCGAGCGCTCACCGATCCGGCAGTAGGCGATCGTGTCGGTGGACAGGTCGACACCGGCATCGCCGTAGAGCGTTCGCAGCTCGTCGTCGGAGCGGAACGTGCCGTCGTCGTTCGCGGCCTTGCTCCAGGGGATGTTGCGTGCGGTCGGGATGTGGCCGCCGCGCTGCGACTGCTCCTGCGGCAGGTGTGCGGGCGCAAGCAACCGACCGGCGAACTCGTCCGGCGACCGCACGTCGACCAGGTTCTTGCTGCCGATCGCGGCCACGACCTCGTCGCGGAAGGCCCGGATGGACAGGTCCGGGTCGGTGGCTCGGTACTCGGCCGGCTCGTGGGAGACGGCGTCGGGGACGAGCTCCCGGCTCTCCAGCTCCCAGAGCTTTCGCCCGCCGTCGAGGAGACGGACGTCGGCGTGCCCGTAGAGCTTGAGGTACCAGTACGCGTAGGCCGCGAACCAGTTGTTGTTGCCGCCGTAGAGCACGACGGTGTCGTCATTGCCGATGCCCCGGCTGGAGAGCAGGGCTTCGAACTGCCCCTTGCCGACGAAGTCGCGGCGGACCGGGTCCTGCAGGTCGGCCTTCCAGTCCAGCCGTACGGCGCCGTTGATGTGGTTCTTGTGGTAGGCGGTGGTGTCCTCGTCGACCTCGACGAGGACCACCGTGGGATCGTCCAGATGCTGCTCGACCCAGTCGGCCGAGACGAGTACGGTTTCGCGGCTCATCGGGTGACCTCCGTCAGGCGGGGAGTGACGCGGCGGATTGCCAAGTAGATCTCGCAGCCCAGGCAGAAGCCGAAGGCCGCGTTGAGGAACGCGGCGGCAAACGCAGCACCGACCGCGACGTAGGCGACGGCCGTCCAGCCGGCGGCGAAGCCAGCCAGGCCGGCAGCCGCGAACAACAGGCCGACCGCCTGGGCGAAGCGGGGCGGGCGGGAGTCCTCGAAGTGTGTCGGCGGGTCGAGCCGTGGCCGTACGACCCGAGCGAACAGTCGGCCGTAGGGTGATGCGGCCACACCGGCGACCGCGCCGATCGCGAAGACGGCGGTCTGCGCGGCAAGTAGCCAGGCGCTGCCGGTGAGCAGCACCAGGGCGAGGACGGCGGTGGTGACGGCAGCGGCGAACCGGAGGCCGCGAGGGTCGATCATTGGCTGCTCCTGACGTGGACTCGGCGGAGTCGGGATGCGGAGCAGCCGGATCAATCGATCAGGACCGCCCGCTGTCAGGGCAGGCGACAGAGCATGGTGGCGACGCGACCGAGGTCGATCGCGCGCCGCTTGGTCAGCTCCGTCCGGAACACGGAGCCGAGCGTACGGTGCGGGTGTGGGCATGTCACGGATCGCCCATACTCTGAGACGGCTTGTCTCATGAAGCGGCCATGTCGGCGATGGCTGCGCGAACGTCGGAGAGCCGCGGCACACCGGTGGCACGCCGCACGATCCGTCCGTCAGGATCGAGGACGAACGTCGTGGGCGTCCTGGTGACACCCACGCGGCGAACCAGGTCGAGGTGCGACTCGGCATCGATCTCGACGTGGCGGACGCCGTCGACGGTCTGCGCCGCCTGGCCGAGCACCTGCCGAGCCGCCCGGCACGGCGCACAGAAGGCGGACGAGAACTGGACGAGCGTTGCCGTGGCTCCCAGGTCGGCACCGAGATCCGCACTGGTCAGCGCAGGCCGGCCGGCAGGGGCGCGGTTGACTCTGCCTTCCGTGCGCAGGCGCCACAGTCCGAACACCGTCGCCGCGGCGATGACGACACCGAGCACCAGCAGACCGGTCACGCCGACTCAACAGCCGCCGGTGTCCGCGCTGTTCCCCACGACAACCGCGTTGATCAACGGGCGGAGGTCGCGACGAGGACGTCGCCGTCGGCCGTCACCACCTCGTAGCGGCTGACCTCGCCGGCCTGCATGCCGACCGCGCCGTCGACGGCCAGTGGGCCGGCGTCGGGCGTGTACCCGTTGCCCGGCACGGTCCACGTCGCCGCGACCTCTCGCGTGCCGTCACGCCCGACCGCGACCAGACTGCACCGCGACCCGCCCGCCACGCCCGAGACCTCGACGTGCACGGCCGTTCCCCAGCCGCGCTCCCACATCCCGACATCGAGGACGACGCCGCCGTTCGCACCGTGAGCCCAGTGGTCGGCCGGCTCGGCCACGTCGTCGGCCGGCCCGGCGGCGTCAGCCGGCGGGGAGTCGTCGCCGCCATCGAGGACGGCCGCGGTACCAGCGACGCCGATCACCGCCGCGCTCGCCGCGGCGGCGAACCCGAGGGCCACCCGACGGCGACGGTCGCGCCGGCGTGTCGCCGCGACCTCGTGGAGAAGGCCGTCCAGCACTCGCGACGACGGCGCGTCGTCGACGCCGTCGGGCGCGACCACGGTGAGCAGGCCAGCAGTACGGGAAAGCGCTTCAAGTTCTGCCGAGCATTCCGGGCACGTGGCGAGGTGCGCACGGACCCGCCGCTCCTCATCCGGGTCGAGCGCAGCGAGAACCAGGGCGCCCAGAGACAGCCGGACCTCGTCGCAGCCGGTGGATTCCGACCGTGGCGCTCCCTGGCCCGCTCGTTCCTCGCTCGTCGAGTCGCCGCTCATGTCGCCACCTCCCTTCCGGTGACCCCTCGCTCCTCGAGGGCGAGGCGCAACGCGCGCAATGCGTAGTAGGTGCGCGACTTCACCGTCCCCGGCGGAATGCCGAGGGCGTCGGCCGCCTCGGCGACCGAGCGGCCGCGGTAGTAGGTCTCGACCAGGGCGGATCGGTGCTCCTGGGTCAGGGTGGCCAGCGCCTCGAAGACGACATACGCCACGAGCGCCTGGTCGACCCCGTCGCCCACCGGCACGGCAGCCAGTGCCGTGTCCGCGACCTCCGCCGGGCGCGCCCGGCGCGACCGTTCCCCGTCAACCACCAGGTGGCGGGCGACGGTCCACAACCACGGCCGGGCCGAACCCTTGCCTGGGTCGAGGGACCTGGGGTGACGCCAGGCCCGTAGCAGGGTCTCCTGGACCACGTCCTCGGCGCGGTGCCGATCACCGCCGACCAGGCGGAGCACGTAGGCCATCAAGGGGCCGGCGTGCTCGTCGTAGAGCTGGCGGACAAGGTCCTCGTCGGCCACCGGTGCCCTCACACCCTGGGCACGCTGGCGAGGAAGCCGCGGTTCAGTGCTCATCCGACCAGGATGCGCCCGAGTACATAGGATACGGGAGCCGCCGCCACAATCGGCAAGGTCACCCGCAGCGGATCCAGAGCTGCCGCGGCACCGCCGCCGGCCTCACCCGCCATCCGGTCGACGGCAGCAAGAGCCGTCACCGCGATCAGTGCTCCGAACACGGCGACGACCAGGGCACCGACGGCCGGAACCTCCGCAGCGACGTCGCCGACGAGAAGCACCAACCCCGCCGCGAGCGCTCCGGCGACCAGCACGGCCAGCCCACGCCGCACGGCCGGCGAACCCCGCAGGCCCTCTGCCACGCTCACGACGCCGACACCCAGCAGCCCGAGCGCGACGGCATACGCGCCACCGTCCGCCGCCCGCAAGGCAACCCAGGCCACCGGAAGCGCGGCGAGCGTGCAGGCGGCCACCGTCATGGTCAGTGAGACCGTCAGCCCCGGGCGCCCGTCACGACGCCCGAGCTGCACGACGACCGCCGCCACCAGAGCCGGGCCGAGCAGCGCGGCGACCGGCCGCATCGCGGTCGTGTCGTCCAGCGCCGTCCACACCGATCCGCTGACACCGACCACTGCAGCCAGCCAGCCAGCCGCCGCTGCAGCTGGGACGGCCGACAGGCGCACGCCACCCAAGGCGAAGACCAGCTGCACCACCACCACGCCCGCGGCCAGCAGCGGGCGGCCGGCCGCGGACGCGACGGCCAGCACGGCGACGAGCGCCGCGGTCAGGAGCGGAGACACAGCGGGAATCCTCCCAGAGCCTGCCGGCTATCCCCCCGCGAACGGCGGCAACAGCTCGACAACGGATCCCTCGCCGAGTGCTACCCCTGCGTGGTCGCGGAGCCCGACAGGGGTGCCGTCGACGACGACGGAGCACACGGCGAGCACGGTCGCGAACCGTGGCGACGTCGCATGGGCGAGCCGCGCAGCCGCAAGGGCATCAGCCAGCGTCGATGCCGGGACGACGTCCTCGGTTCGGCCGGCGGCTGCGCGCAGCGAGGCCCAGTAGCGCAGTGTCACGTCGGGCACTGGGTCACCAGCCAGTCGCTGATCCGGCGGGCCAGCGGCTCGTTCACTGCGCCCTCGGCGTGGCCGAAGCCGGGCTCCAGCCACAGCGTCGAGCGGCCACCAGCGGCGGCGACCCGGGCAGCGTGTTCGGTCGGGAAGTAGTCGTCCAGCGCACCGTGCACGACCAGGAGGGGCACGTCGATCTCCGCCGCGGCGGCCGCCGGATCCAGCGGGTAGGGCTCGGTCCACGCCTCCCCGGTGATCCGGGTGCCACGAGCGAGCCGGATCGCCGTCCGTCCCGAGCGTCCGAGCACCAGCCGGTGCATCGTGCGCATCCGCGGCGTGCCGCGGTAGTACCACTGGCCCGGGCCGCTGACGGCGGCCACGGCGTCGACGCCGCCGTACAACGCGGCGTGCCTGAGCACCACGGCCGAGCCGAGCGAGAACCCGAGCGTCGCCACCCGGGCGTAACCCAGTGATCGGGCCCAGCCCACGGCCGTCTCGACGTCCATGACCTCGTGCCAGCCCAACGTGCTCACGCCGCCCGATCCCCCGTGGCCACGCAGGTCGAGCAGGACCAGACCGGCCGGGTCCCGCAGCCACGGCGCGATCCGTAGCAGCCGGGGGTGGCGCCAGTGCATGGTGAAGCCGTGCACGACGACGATCGCGAGGTCACGGGCGCCGTCGGACGCGGGGCGGTGCTCTGCCACTGCCACGATCCCGTCTTCGGCCTGCAGGCGCCGCCGGACGCCCCCGTGGATCGACCGCGACACGGCGGAACGAGGCCCGGCACCGAACATGTGCCCTATCCTGCCAAGGGGCAGGACCCGGGCAGCGTTGCCTCCGGGTCCTTTGTGTGTTCCTGCGCAGGAGGTGGCGGCATGGCGTCGACGATTCTGCTGTTGACCAGTGCGCTGCGTCCGTCGGCCGACGTCCTGCCGGCACTCGGCCTGCTGCTGCACGACGTCCGCGTCGCCCCGGCCGAGGCCGCCGCCCTCCTCGATGCGCCGCCGTGTGACGCGGTGCTCGTCGACGCCCGGCGCGACCTCGGCCATGCCCGCGGACTGACCGGGCTCATCCGCACCACCGGGGTCGACGTGCCGCTGATGGTCGTCGTCACGGAGGGCGGCCTCGCAGCCGTCACCGCCGACTGGGGCGTCGACGACGTGCTGCTCGACACCGCCGGGCCGGCCGAGGTCGAAGCCCGCCTACGGCTCGCCCAGGGTCGGCTCGCCGCCGCCAACGCCATCGACAACGTTCCCGACGAGATCCGCTCCGGTGACCTTGTCGTCGACGAGGCCACGTACACGGCGCGCATCTCCGGGCGGGCGCTCGACCTCACCTACAAGGAGTTCGAGCTGCTCAAGTTCATCGCCCAGCATCCCGGCCGCGTCTTCACCCGGGCGCAGCTCCTGCAGGAGGTGTGGGGCTACGACTACTTCGGCGGCACTCGAACCGTCGACGTCCACGTGCGCCGGCTGCGGGCCAAGCTGGGCGCCGAGCACGAAGCTCTGATCGGTACCGTGCGCAACGTCGGTTACCGCTTCGTCCCGCCTGCGCCGCGTCGCAGCGCCATTTCCGAGCGCGCCATCCGCTGAGGCGGCGCCGGGTTGTCGAGAATGGGCGGGTGCGGACGACGACGGCAACGACGGACCTCGACGACGACACCCGGGCCCAGATCTCTGCCCTGATCGCCCGGGCAGTCGAGACCGACGGGGTCGAGCCGGTGTCGGAACAGGGCATGCTCCGCCTCCGTGGCGGCGCAGAACCGACCCGGCACCTGGTCTCGCGGCAGGACCGTTCCGTCGCCGGGTATGCGCAGCTCGATGTCGATTCGGCGAGTGCCGAGGTCGTCGTCGATCCCTCGCGGCGGCAGCACGGCATCGGCCGCACGCTCGTGGACGAGCTGATCGTCGACAGCGGCCCAGGTCTGCGCGTCTGGGCGCACGGCGACCTGCCGTCGGCAGCCGCGCTGGCTGCCTCGCGCGGCTTCGAGCGGGTGCGCGCGTTGTGGCAGATGTCCCGTCCGCTCGCCGGCCAGCTGCCCGAACCGCAGGTACCGGACGGGGTCGTGGTGGACACGTTCACGCCGGGCGTCGACGACGCCGACTGGGTGCGGCTCAACGCCGCGGTGTTCGCCCGTCACCCCGAACAGGGCCGGCTCACACTGGCCGACCTGCGGGATCGCATGGGGCTGCCGTGGTTCGACCCGGCCGGCTTCCTCGTCGCCCGACGGTCCGGGCACATGGTGGGCTTCCACTGGACGAAGGTCCCCGACGTCACGACCGGCGAGGTCTACGTCGTCGGCGTCGACGCGGCCGAGCGGGGAACGGGACTCGGCCGCGCGCTCACCCTGGTCGGCCTGCACCATCTCCGCTCCAGCGGTCTGGACACCGTGACCCTCTACGTCGACGAGGACAACCAGCCCGCCATCCGCCTGTACGTGGCGCTGGGCTTCACCCGGGTGGCTGTCGACGTCATGTACGCCCCCCGGCCCGCCCACGCCCGCCCCACCCAGCCCAGCCCAGCCCATGATCATGAAGGCTTAGCGGTGCCATAGGGCACCGAATGCTTCATGATCACGCGGTCGGGGTGACTACGCTGCTGGCATGGCCGAACCGCCTGACGTCCGCATCGGCGACCGTGAGCGCGAGCGAGCGCAAACGCGCCTGGAGGACGCGTACGGCCAGGGTGCGCTCACCCTCGACGAGTTCAAGGAGCGGTTGGAGGTGGCGCTCAGGGCGAGGACCCGCGGCCAGCTGGAGCCGCTGCTGACAGACCTGCCAGAGGCCTCCGACGCCAGCGATGTCGAGCCTTCCGCGGCACCCGAGCCGAGGCGGCCGAACCGGATGCGCAGGGTCGGCATCGTCGCAGTGATCGCCGGCATCGTCGTCTTCTTCGGCACCCTGGTCCGAGGAGCCGACGCGGTCAATCTCTTCGGTAGCACCGTGTACAACGTCCCGGTCGACAGGACCGACGAGGCTGTCGATGAAGTCCGGATCCTATCGCTGTTCGGCTCGATCGAGGTGGTCCTTCCGGACGAGGCGGTCGCGCAGAACAATGTGACGGCCATCATGGGAAGCAGCGAGTGCGACAGCGTCTGCACCACCACCAGCGACCGCGTGCACGACGTGCGTGTCGACGGGTTGTCACTCTTCGGGTCGGTGCAGATCCGCGGCGGCTGACCCAGGGATGCCGCCAGCTGCCGCCGGGGCATTCCAGCGTAGGTGGCTACCCGGTGTTCACCGGGGCGTGTCAGCATTCAGTTCATGGCAGTCGAGCAGGTCGTCGCCGAGGCGCGGTACCTCGACCGCGAGCTGTCCTGGCTGGCCTTCAACACGCGCGTGCTCGAGCTCGCGGAGGACGTCGAGCAGCCGCTGCTGGAACGGGTCCGGTTCCTGGCGATCTTCTCGAGCAACCTCGACGAGTTCTTCATGGTCCGCGTGGCGGGCCTGAAGCGGCGCATCGCCGCCGGCGTCGCCGTGCCGACCATCAGCGGCTTGCTCCCGCGAGAGGTGCACGAAGGAACCCTCGCCCGGAGCCGCGAGCTGATGACCCGCCAGGCCACCTGCTTCCACGACGACATCCTGCCCACCCTGGTCAAGGAGGGCATCGAGATCTCCCGCTGGGACGACCTCGACGACGCCGACCATGCTCGGTTGCATGCCCTGTTCGGCGAGCGGATCTTCCCGGTGCTGACGCCGCTTGCCGTCGATCCCGCGCACCCGTTCCCGTACATCTCGGGGCTCTCGCTCAACCTCGCCGTCGTCGTACGCAACCCGCGCACCGGCACCGAGCACTTCGCCCGGGTCAAGGTGCCACCGAACTTCCACCGTTTCCTGCCGGTCGCCGAGGAGCGGTTCGTCCCTCTTGAAGACGTCATCGCAGCGCATCTCTCACAGCTCTTCCCGGGCATGGAGGTGCTCCAGCACCACACCTTCCGGGTGACCCGCAACGAGGACTTCGAGGTCGAGGAGGACGACGCCGAGAACCTGCTTACCGCGATGGAGCGCGAGCTCATGCGCCGCCGGTTCGGCCCGGCCGTCCGGCTAGAGGTCGAGGAGACCGTCGACCCGCACGTGCTCGACCTGCTGCAACGCGAGCTCGGGGTCAGCGACCACGAGGTGCTCTCGCTGTCGGGACCTCTGGACCTGACCGGCCTGCACGGGATCGCCGGCCTGGACCGCGCCGAGCACAAGTACCGACCCTTCCTGCCGGCGACCCACCGCGATCTGCCCGACGTCGAGTCCGCGTCACCGGCGGACATGTTCGCCGCCATCCGCCGTGGCGACATCCTCGTCCACCATCCGTACGACTCGTTCTCGACCAGCATCCAGCGCTTCATCGAGCAAGCCGCCGCCGACCCGAGCGTCCTGGGGATCAAGCAAACTCTCTACCGGACCAGCGGCGACTCCCCGATCGTCGACGCGCTCATCGACGCCGCGGAGGCCGGCAAGCAGGTGCTGGCCCTGGTCGAGATCAAGGCCCGGTTCGACGAGCGGGCCAACATCACCTGGGCTCGCAAGCTGGAGCAGGCCGGGGTTCACGTCGTCTACGGCATGGTGGGCCTCAAGACACACTGCAAGCTGTGCCTGGTCGTCCGTGACGAGGCTGCGCACGGTGCCGGGATCCGTCGGTACAGCCATATCGGCACCGGCAACTACCACCCGAAGACGGCCCGGATCTACGAAGACCTGGGGTTGCTGACGGCCGACGCCGACATCGCCGAGGACGTCAACCACCTCTTCAACACGCTCTCCGGCTACTCGATCGACTCCGACTACGCCCGGCTGCTGGTGGCGCCGCACGCCCTGCGGTCCGGCATCGTGGAGCGCATCCAGCGTGAGATCGACCACCACCGCGCCGGGAAGCCGGCCCGGGTCCGGCTGAAGATGAACAGCGTCACCGACGAGGCCCTCATCGACGCGCTGTACGACGCGTCGCAGGCCGGAGTGCCGGTCGACGTCTGGGTCCGTGGGATCTGCTGCATCCGCGCCGGCGTGCCCGGGCTGTCGGAGAACGTGCGGGTCCGGAGCATCCTCGGCCGCTTCCTGGAGCACTCCCGGATCGTGTCGTTCGAAAATGCCGGCGCCGCGGAGTACTGGATCGGGTCGGCCGACCTCATGCACCGCAACCTGGACCGTCGGGTCGAGGCCATGGCGCGGTTGTCGAGCCCCGAGCACGAGACCGAGCTCGGCGCCCTGTTCGACCTTGCCTTCGACGACGGCGTCGCGTCCTGGCACCTGCAGCGGGACAGCGGTTGGACCCGCGTGCACAAGTCGCCGGACGGCCAACCGCTCGCGGACCTCCAGCAGATTCTCATCGAGCGGACCCGGCGCCGGAGATCCGCCGCGTGAACGACGACCATGCCGTGGCAGCGGTGCGTGAGGTCGAGCACAAGTTCCGGGTCCACGGGCTGTTCCGCATTCCGGACCTGACCAGTGCGGAGAGTGTCTCGACGGTGTCGGACGACGGCACGGCGAAGCTGGAGTCGGCCTACTACGACACGAACGACCTACGGCTTGCCCGCGAGGGCATCACGCTGCGCCGCCGCACGGGAGAGCGCGACGACGGCTGGCATCTCAAGGTCCCGGCACCCGGCGCCGCCGAACAGGTACGCGACGAGCTGCGGCTCCCGCTGGCCGCCGGCGGCCCAGGTGAGCCGCCGGCCGCGCTCCTCGACGTCGTCCGGCCGCTGGTCCGCGACGATCCGGTGCGCCTCGTCGCCACGTTGCGGACGACGAGGACGCTGCGCACCCTGCGCGACGACCACGGACGTGTCGTCGGCGAGCTCGTCGACGACACGGTCCGGGTGGTCGACGACGCCGGCCCTGTGTCGGCCCGGTTCCGCGAGCTCGAGCTGGAGGAGCGCGAGGCCACCCCGCGCGGGCTCGCCGCCGAGATCGGCGAGGTTCTGTGCGACGCCGGCGCGACCGGCGGGGAGTTCGTCTCCAAGGCTGTGCGCGCGCTGGGTCCGCAGGCGGGCCGTCCCCCGGAGGTGCCCGAACCGGACGCCGTAGGCCCCGACGATCCAGCCCGGGAGGCGATGCAGGCCTACCTCGCGCGGCACACACGCGCGCTGCGCCGGGCCGACCTGTCCTTCCGCCGCGACCCCGACGTCCCGTGGGACGCCGTGCACCAGATGCGCGTCGCGGCCCGCCGGCTCCGCAGCGGGTTGCGGGTGTTCAGGCCGCTGCTCGACCGGGAGTGGGCGGACGCGCTGCGCGACGAGCTCGCCTGGGCGGCGCGCAGCCTGGGTGATCTGCGCGAGCTGGAGGTGCTGCTCGCCCGCCTCGAGAGTCGCGCCGGCGAGCTGCCAGCCGAGGTACGGATCGGCACTGTCCTGGACCAGGTGCGCCAGCAGACGTCCGCGGCGCGCGTCAGGGCGGTCGAGGTCCTGGCAGGCGGCCGCTACGTCGCCCTGCACGCGACGCTGGTCTCGGCGTCCGCCAAGCCCGCGACGACCGCAGCCGCCGAGCGCCCGGCCGGCGAGGTCCTCCCGCCACTGGTCGAACAGGCCTGGACGCGGCTCGCGAAGCGGGCGACCAAGGTGCTCGCCGACGAGGCCGCGACTCCGGGCGGAGCCCCCGACGACGAGTGGCACGAGGCGCGCATCGCCGCCAAGCGTGCCCGTTACGCCGCGGAGGCGGTGGCACCGGTGCTCGGCAAGGACGCGGCGAAGTTCGCCCGTCAGCTCGCCAAGGTGACCGAAGCGCTCGGCGAGCATCAGGACGCCGTCGACGCCGGAGCCGCCGTGAGCCGGCTCACCGAGGACGCCGACGTGGCGACGGGCTTCGCGCTCGGCGCGCTGTACGGCATCGAGCGTCAGCGCGTACGGGACATCCGCGCCGACTTCGCGACGCTGTGGCCGAAGGTGGAGCGGCGCAGGTGGCGACGGTGGCTCGACCGGTGAAGGCGGGTCGGAACGACACCGTCGTGGCTGCCGGTGCCGTGGTCTGGCGACCCGGCAACGGCCACGACGGAGGGATCGAGATCTGCGTCGTGCACCGCCCGCGCTACGACGACTGGTCGCTGCCGAAGGGCAAGCTCGACGGCCGGGAGCACGTCCTGGCCACAGCCGTCCGCGAGGTCGAGGAGGAGACCGGCCACCGGGTCGTGCTCGGCCGGCCGCTGCCGACGCAACACTACGAGGCGAACGGACTGCCCAAGCGCGTCCACTACTGGGCGGCACGAGCCGACGACCGCGCTGCCCCGTGGGAAGGCACGGACGAGGTCGACGAGATCGCGTTCCTGCCGGCTGCCGACGCGATCCGCCGGCTCACCCATGCCCGCGACGCCGAGCCGGTCAGCGCGCTGGTCGCCGGGCCGGTCCGCACGACCCCACTGGTCGTGTTCCGGCACACCAAGGCGGTTGCTCGGACGGCGTGGGACGGGCCCGACAAGGAGCGGCCGCTGACCTCCCGAGGCGCCGCACAGGCGGTCGCCCTGGCCCCGGCTTTCGCTGCCCTCGGCCTGGCTCGTGTGGTCACCAGCGACGCCCTGCGGTGCGTCGACAGCGTCCGCCCCTACGCGGAGCAGGCCGGGCTGACCGTCGACACGGAACCCGCACTCTCCGAGATCGGTCACCTCTCACAGCCCGGCAACGCCGGGAAGCTCGTGCGGTCACTGCTGGCCGACGGTGAGCCGACACTGGTCTGCTCGCACCGGCCGGTGCTGCCCGACATCGTCGCCGCAGCCACCGAACAGGTGCAGACCGACGTCCCGTCCAAGCCCTTCCGTGCCGGCGAGTTCCTCGTCCTGCACCATCGTGGCGGTGTCGTCGTCGCGGCCCAGCGCTTCCCCCTCCCGTGATCATGTCGAGTACGCACACCTTTTCCCGTGCGTACTCGACATGATCACCGGGAAGGGCTGGGCTTCGGGGGTTCATGTGACGGCCACCACAGCGTCCAGCTCACGACCAGTAATTGGCGGTTTGCGTTCATTGTTCGTTCACTCCCCGCGGGCCGCTCCGTCACCTCGGCTCCCTACGTTCGCCGTGTCACGTGGAGCATCGAGCAGGTCCCGAGGAGGACACCGAACGTGAAAAGCAGCCATGTTCGACGGCGCTTCGCGCCCCTTGCGGTCGCCAGCGCGGCCGTACTCGTCCTGGTCGCCTGCGGCGAGGGCAACGACCCGGACAACGTCGGCAGCGAAGGTGACGGCGGCAACACCGAGGAGTTGTCCGGCGAGGTCGTCATCGACGGTTCCAGCACCGTCTTCCCACTCAGCAGCGCAGCCTCCGAGCTGTTCACGGGCGAGAACCCGGGCGTCCAGGTCCCGGTCGGCCAGGCCGGCACCGGTGGCGGCTTCGAACGGTTCTGCGAAGGGCAGACTGACATCTCCGACGCGTCCCGTGCCATCGCCGACGACGAGGTCGCCCTGTGCGAAGAGGCGGGCATCACGTTCGACGAGTTCTCGATCGCCAACGACGCCCTCACGGTCGTCGTGAACGGCGAGAACGACTGGGCGACCTGCCTGACGGTCGAGCAGCTCAACGCGATCTGGGCGCCGGACTCGACGGTGAACAACTGGAGCCAGGTCGATCCGTCCTTCCCGGACCAGGAGCTCGTCCTCGCCGGACCGGGCACCGACTCCGGCACGTTCGACTACTTCACCGATGCTGTGAACGGTGAGGAGGGCGCGTCGCGGACCGACTACGAGGCCTCCGAGGACGACAACGTCATCGTCCAGGCGGTCCAGGGGTCGCCGGGTGCCATGGGCTACTTCGGCTTCTCGTACTACGAGGAGAACCAGGACACGCTCACTGCGCTGGAGATCGACGGTGGCGCCGGCTGCATTGCGCCGAGCGCGGAGGCCGTCCAGGACGGCTCCTACGCGCCACTGGGCCGGCAGCTGTACATCTATCCGTCGGCCGAGGCGCTGGAGCGTCCCGAGGTCGAGGCGTTCGTCCGCTTCTATATCGAGAACATCGACCAGATCGTCGAGGCGGCGGCGTTCATCGGGCTCAATGACGAGCAGAAGATCACCTTGCAGGAGCAGTTCGACGCGCTCATCGGCGGCTGACCACAGGGTGAGCAGCACCACCAAGGCGGCCGGCGCAGGCGTGTCCCTGCGCCGGTCGCAGCCACGCTACGGCGAGCGGGCCATCGAGGCAGTCCTGTTCGTCGCGGCCTCCATCTCGGTCCTGACGACCATCGGGATCGTCGTGGCCATCGTCGGGCCGACGGTCGAGTTCTTCCGCGAGCCGGCGATCTCGGCGTGGGACTTCATCACCGGGACCGAGTGGACGGCTCTGTTCGGAGAGGCGCAGCGTGAGTTCGGAGTGCTGCCGCTGGTCACCGCCACGCTGACGACCACGGTCATCGCATTGCTCGTGGCCATCCCGCTCGGTCTGGGCGCGGCGATCTACCTCTCCGAGTACGCCTCGCCGCGCGCCCGCAAGGTGTTCAAGCCGATCCTGGAGGTGCTCGCCGGGATCCCGACTGTTGTCTACGGCTTCTTCGCGCTCACGTTCGTGACACCCGAGCTGCTCCGGCCGCTGCTCGGAGTCCCGACCTTCAACATGCTGAGCGCAGGTCTCGTCATGGGTGTCATGATCATCCCGACGGTGGCATCGCTGTCGGAGGACGCCATGTCTGCCGTGCCGCAGGCGCTGCGTGACGGCGCCTACGGCCTGGGAAGCACAAAGATGCAGGTGGCCACCAGGGTCGTGGTGCCGGCCGCGATATCGGGAATCATCGCCGCGTTCGTGCTCGGCCTGTCCCGGGCCGTCGGCGAGACGATGATCGTCGCGCTGGCGGCAGGCAACCAGGCGCGGTTCACCCTGAACCCGCTGGAGGGTGCCCAGACCATGACCGGGTACATCGCCCAGGCGGCTTCTGGTGACCAACCCACCGGTTCGCTCGGCTACGAGTCGCTGTTCGCGGTGGCGGCACTCCTGTTCGCGATCACGGTGCTGATGAACGTCATCAGCATCCGGCTGGTCCGCAAGTACCGCGAGGTGTACGAGTGACCGTCACCGAGCTGACGCCTCCGCCCTCGGCGCCGCAGCCTCCGCCGCCAGTTCTGACCGGGCGCAGCCACGAGCGCGCCCCAAAGGAGTACGGCTTCCGGGCACTACTGATGGGCTGCCTCGCGGTCGGCATTGTCTTCCTCGTCGTCCTGTTGGCATACGTGCTGCGGGAGGGCTGGCCACGGCTCGACCTCGACCTGTTCCGCAACCAGGGGTCGCAGATCAACCCGGCCACGGCCGGGGCGCAAGCTGCGATCCTCGGCACCTTGTGGCTGATGGTCGGCACTGCGTTGATCATCCTCCCGGTCGGCGTCATGGCGGCCGTCTATCTGGAGGAGTACGCGGACAAGACGAAATGGTACAACCGGCTGATCGAGCTGAACATCCAGAATCTCGCGGCGGTGCCGAGCGTGGTCTACGGCATCCTCGGGCTGGGCCTGATCGTGCGGGGTCCGTTGTCGCTCGGGCCGGTTGTACTCGCCGGGGCCATGATCCTGGCCCTGCTCGTCCTGCCGGTCGTCATCATCTCCACCCGCGAGGCGATCCGCGCCGTGCCGGACTCGTTGCGGGACGGGTCGCTGGCGCTGGGAGCGACGCGGTGGCAGACGACCTGGCGGACGGTCCTGCCGAACAGCATCCCCGGCATCGCCACCGGCTCGATCCTGGCGCTGTCGCGGGCGATCGGCGAGGCCGCGCCGCTGGTCGTCATCGGCGTTGCCGGCTTCGTGCAGTTCAACCCGGCCAGCATCAATGACCGCTTCACGGCGCTGCCGATCCAGATCTACAGCTATGCGAGCCGCCCGCAAGACGACTTCATCATCCTGTCCAGCGCCATGATCGTCGTGCTGCTCGCGATGTTGCTGCTGATGAACTCGGCCGCGATCTTCATCCGCAACAAGTACCAGCGGCGCTGGTGACCATGGATACTTCCGATGGCGAGAGAATCGACATGACTGCGCAGGACACGATGACCGACTCCGACCGCCCCGAAGTCGCCGGCCCCCACCAGGTTGCACCGCCGCGCCCGGAGCACGACGCGACGCCCCGTGAACACCGGCCGCTCGACCCGCTGATCGAGGTCGAGAAGCTGAACATCTTCTACGGCGACTTCCATGCCGTCCGCGACGTCGACATGCAGATCGGCCGCAACGAGATCACCGCGCTGATCGGCCCGTCCGGCTGCGGCAAGTCCACCGTGATCCGCTGCTTCGACCGGATGAACGACCTCATCCCCACGGCCCGAGTCGAGGGAAGGGTGCTCTTCCACGGGCAAGACCTCTATGCCAGGGAGGTCGACCCGATCGAGGTCCGCCGGCGCGTCGGCATGGTGTTCCAGAAGCCGAACCCGTTCCCGAAGTCCATCTTCGACAACGTCGCCTACGGCCCGACCGTCACCGGGATGAAGTTGTCCAAGAAGGCCATGGCCGAGCGGGTCGAACTCGCCTTGCGCGAAGCCGCTCTCTGGGACGAGGTCAAGGACAAGCTGGACACGAACGGGCTCTCGCTCTCCGGCGGCCAGCAACAGCGGCTGTGCATCGCCCGGGCGACCGCGACAGATCCAGAGGTCATCCTCATGGACGAGCCGTGTTCGGCACTCGACCCGATCGCGACCGCCAAGATCGAGGACCTGATGCGCGACCTGGTCAAGGACTTCACGATCATCATCGTGACCCACAACATGCAGCAGGCCGCCCGCGTCTCCGACCGCACGGCGTTCTTCACCGCCAACGTCGACGCCAAGGGCCAACGGTTTGGCGAACTCGTCGAGTACGACCTGACCAGCAAGGTCTTCACCAACCCGGACGACCCCCGCACCGAGGACTACATCTCCGGCCGCTTCGGCTGACCGCCGCGTCCCCTCCCCTCCCGGTGATCATGAAGGAATTGGGGGGTTATGGCACCCTGAATCCTTCATGATCACTGGAGTCCGGGTTCGGGAGCTGTCCACAGGCTGGGCGTGAGCCGTCTCCGTGTGCACAGGTCGTCGCCGCGCCGTTGCCCCGCGGGATCCACGTCGGCATGGTCGGCCGATGCCCCGACTTCATACACCCGGTGCCGTCGCCGAGCTCATTGCGGGCCAGGCAGGCGCGGTCGCACGCCGCCAGCTCACAGCCCTCGGCGTGAGCCACGATACGATCGAAGCACAGATTCACGCCGATCGATGGCAGAGCCCGCAGCGGGGCGTCACGTCGCCTTCACCGGGGGGCTCCCCGTGAGACCGAGATCTGGGTCGCACTCCTGCGAGCTGGTCCGGAGCGACGGCGAGCCACCAGACCGCTGCTGAGCTCGACGGCTTCTGCGACATCGTCGAACCGACCGTCCACGTCACAGTGCCGGTGTGGCGGCGAGCCGGCGGCCGGATGCGGAATCCGGGTTCACTACGCGCACCGGCTGCCCGCGTCACGCCACCCGAGCCGGTTGCCGCCGCGAACCCGGGTCGAGGAGACCGTGCTCGACCTCGTCGACGACTCCCCGAGCTCGCGGGCGGTCGCCGGTTGGATCACGGCCGCCGTCCAACGACGACGGACGAGCCCGTCCCTCCTGGCAGCGGCACTGGCGAACCGTAAGAAGATCAGTTGGCGTGCGCTCGCTGAATCCATGATCCTCGACGTGGCCAGCGGCGCACATTCTCTCTTGGAGCTCGAGTTCCTCGGCAGCGTGGAGCGTGCCCACGCGCTTCCGACCGGCTCGCGGCAGCAGCGGCGGGTTGGCGCCCGGGTGATCTGGATCGACGTCGAGTACCTCGCATTCGCCACCCGGGTCGAGCTCGACGGCCGGGTGGGGCACGAAGGCGACGGACGGTTCCGGGATCGGCAGCGGGACAACCGCGGCACGGTCGCAGGAGCGTCGACGCT
Source organism: Jiangellaceae bacterium (assembly GCA_050743075.1). GTDB lineage: Bacteria > Actinomycetota > Actinomycetes > Jiangellales > Jiangellaceae > JBOGDS01. Next base: position 22,676 of record JBOGDS010000023.1, read on the forward strand.
GCGTTACGGCTACGCCGAGACCTACGGAACGCCATGCGCGGTCGCCGCGGAGATCGGCCATGTCCTCCGCGCCCGCGGCTGGGGCGGCACGCCGAAACCGTGCAACCTGGCCTGCCCCACACCGGTGATCATGAAGGAATTGGAGGGCCATAGCACCCCGAATCCTTCATGATCACGGGAACGGTGGCGTCAGCGCTGGGCCGGGACGCCGAGCTCGTCGAGGAGGTGGCGCACCCGGCGTTCGATCTCGTCGCGGATCGGACGAACCGCGTCCAGGTCCTGGCCGGCTGGGTCGTCCAGGGTCCACTCCTCGTACCGCTTGCCCGGGAAGATCGGGCAGGCGTCGCCGCACCCCATCGTGATGATCACGTCAGCGGCGCGGACGATCTCCTCGGTCCACGGCTTCGGGAACTCGCCGGTGATGTCGATGCCGCGCTCAGCCATGGCCTCGATGGCCGCCGCGTTCAGCTCGTGGCCAGGCTCGGAACCGCCGGACCACGCGGCCGCGCTATCACCAGCCAGCCGCTGGAAGAAGCCCAGCGCCATCTGGGACCGGCCCGCATTGTGGGTGCACAGGAACAGCACCGTCGGGGTGCCGGACAGCGCCTTCCCCTCGACCTTCGACAGCGCCCGTAGGCGCTGGCGGGCGAAGCGCTCGGCCAACAGGGGAAGGAAGTTCGGCAGGGCTGCCCGCTCGGCGAACTGGTCGTACGAGGTGTGCAGGAACAGCTCGATCGTCTCCGTACCGAACGTGTCGGTGAATTCCCGGTGAAGCCGCTCGGCGGCGATTCTGAGGGCAAGGTTCTGGTCCAGGGACAGGTTGGTCTCGGTCATGAGGTCTCCTCGGGGTTGGTCACGACGAGGGCGAGCCGGTCGACCCGCTCCTCGATCAGTGCCAGGGCGCGCTCGAACGCATCGTCGGTGCCGACCCGGACCGGGTCCGGCACCGACCAGTGCAACCTGCCCGGCACCCGCTCGCCCAACTCCTCGTGCGCGTTGTCACACACCGCGACGACGACGTCGCCGGGGCGGAGCACGGCGTCGATGTGGTTTGTACGCGCGCGCCTGAGCGGCAGCCGGTGACGATGGGCGACCGCCACCGCGGTGGGGTGTACCCGGTCGGCCGGGTGCGTGCCGGCCGAGGCTGCCGGCACCTGGCTCCGCCGGGCCCAGCTCGCAGCCGCGAACTGCGAGCGAGCGGAATTGTGCGTGCACACGAACACCACGCGGCTTGCGGCCAGCACGTCTCGCGGTGGCGTGGCCCCGGCCAGTGCCGCCGGCACCAGCCGCACGTATGCGCGCCGACGATCCCCCTCTGAGCGAACCCGCTCGACGACCCCGGCCTGCTCGAGCACGTTGAGGTGATGAGCGAGCAGATTGCTCGGCAGCTCGAGCGCCGCGGCGAGTTCACCTGGAGAGGCGTCACCCAGGACCACGCGATCTACGATCGTCAACCGCGACGGGTCGCCCAGCGCGGCGTGCACCCGTGCGCGAGCAGCCAGAATCGCCGTAGCAGACATTGAGTCAATGATTGCTGAGCTATAGTGCCGTGTCAACAGCGTTAGGTCTCGGCGACCGGCGGGTCAGGGTTTGCGGGCCCGCACGATGGCCGCATGCATCCCGGGTGCGGCTTCGTGGGTGAACTCCACGGTCACCGTGGTGAAGCCCGCGGCGGCGAGTCCGTCGACGTACTCACGCCGGCTCAACGCACCAGCGATGCAGCCGACGTAGCTGCCTCGCTCTGCACGCTGCGCGGGCGTCACCTCGTCGGCGGCGACGACATCGGAGATGCCGATCCGCCCGCCGGGAACGAGCACCCGGTACATCTCGGCGAGCACCGCCCGCTTGTCGACAGACAAGTTGACGACGCAGTTGGAGATGACCACGTCGATCGAGTTCGCCGGTAGAGGAATGGACTCGATCGTGCCCTTGAGGAACTCGACATTGGTGGCACCTGCTCTCGCCGCGTTGTCACGGGCCAGGGCCAACATCTCGTCGGTCATGTCCAGGCCGAACGCGCGCCCGGATGGACCCACGCGACGCGCGGACAACAGCACGTCGATGCCGCCTCCCGAGCCAAGGTCGAGGACTCGTTCACCGGGGTGCAGCTCCGCGACTGCGGTCGGGTTGCCACACCCGAGACTGGCCAGCACCGCCGCCTCCGGCAACGCGGCCTGCTCCTGGGCGCTGTAGAGGCTGGCGCCGAACGCCTCACCTACCTCCGCCCCGCCTCCGCCGCAGCACGCCGTGTGCGCCGCTGCGGTCGGCGCGGTCGCCGTTGCACCGCATCCGCACTCGGAGCCACAGCAGTTGCCGGCGAGCCCGTGTTGTACGGCCAGGGCCGCCGCAGCGTACCGATCGCGGACGTGCTCTCGCATGGTGTCGCTCATCGCTACTCCCGAGTCAGGCGAGTTGAAGCGGGTGGGGCCGACGTGTTCATCCGGCATCGGCCAGGACGGGCTCGGCCGGCGTGAACAGCGCACCGAGCCGTGCGATCGCGTCGGGGTAGGCCCAGTAGTACACCCAGGTGCCCCGCCGTTCGCAGTCGATCAGGCCGGCTTCGCGCAGGACCTTCAAGTGGTGGGAAATGGTGGGCGGGGTCAGGTCGAACGCATCGAGCAGGTCGCACACGCACGCTTCGCCGCCGGCGTGGGCACCGATCATCGACAGCAGGCGGAGCCGTACCGGGTCGCTGACCGCTTTGAGCACGGCAGCGAGTTCGACGGCGTCGGCCTCGGCCAGAGGCTCCCGCACGACGGGTGCGCAGCAGACGGCCGCATCCTGATCCAGAACCGGGATCTGATTCGACATAGGTCTAATTTGACAGATGTCGAAGTAAGATGCAAGCTCTCTGGAGAAGACCACGACTGTCCATCGGAGCCACTCATGAAGCTGCTCAGCCGAAGCCGCACCCGCGCCCAGCGCCGCGTACCCGCCGTCGAGTTCTGCGAGTCCTGCTCGCAGGTCTGCACGGGAGCGGACCGCGCGGACGCAGCACTTGATCGCGCGAAGACCAGGGCGGCGCTGTATCTCCTACACTGACGGCCGCCGCCGTCTGCCTGGCCGGCGTCGCGGTCATCATGTACGCCCCCCGATCCTCATGAGCCAGCTCGAGGCGAACAAGCAGCTGATCCGAAGGCTGGTCGACGAGGTGCTGAACGCCGGCCGTCTCGACATCCTCGACGAGCTCTACCAGCCACGCCTCGCACCAGCCGCGCGGCGGTGGATCGAGCCATTCCTGGCATCCTTCAGTGACGTCCACATGAGAGTCGACGAACTGATCGCCGAGGGCGACGGGGTGGTAGGTCGCTTCACCTGCTCCGGCACCCATACCGGCCCCTGGCTCGGCCACCCACCCACCGGCCGCCGCTTCACAGACATCGCCGAGGTCTACATCTTCCGCATCGCCGACGGCCGCATCACGGCCGCTTGGGGCCTGGAGGACACCCGTACGCGCCTTCACCAGCTCGGCCTCGCCGAAGGGTCTGTTCAGCCCTGACCGTGTCCTGCGCCGGCGAGCCACCGGTCGAGGTAGGCGCGGAGGCCCGCGAGGTCGGAACCGGCGCGGAAGGCGATGTGTCCGTCGGGACGGATGAGGTAATGAGCCTCGTGTGAGCCGGTCAGGCCAAGTCGGGACAGGGCCTCGCCTGTGTCGTCGTGCAATGCACCTGGCGACGGGTCCCGGCTGAGGCGTTGCACGGCAACCACGCCCATGATGCGCTCGGTCAGTTCGGTGACGGCCGGTGTGCGCCAGGCCTGCGATGGCCCGCACAGCAACAGATGGAAGCACGGCGCTGCGAGCGCCCGGTGCACCGTGCCGGGCTCGCCGTTGCGGCGAACAGGCGCATCGGGAAGGCGGTCCCCGGCGCGCGGACCTCGCCGTGGTGGGTTCGAGCCTTCTGCCGAGAGCGGGCTGCCCCGGTAACGGATGGCGAGCTGAGACACCGTGCGGAACCCGTAGCCCCTTCCCCGGCTGAACCGAAGGGCAAGCGGCACCAGCCGCGGTGCCAACTCGGCGCGCGCGAGGCGGACCACCGGGTTGGGCGAGGTGGCGATCGTGAACGCCCGATCGGTGAATCGCAGCACCCGGTGGCCGACCGGGGCCCGCTCCGTCTCATAGCTGTCCAGCAGCGCCGGGACACCAGTGCCAGCAACGACGAGGCTGAGTTTCCAGCCCAGGTTGACCGCGTCCTGGATGCCGGTGTTCATGCCCTGCGCGCCGGCCGGGCTGTGGATGTGCGCGGCGTCCCCGGCCAGGAAGACCCGCCCTGATCTGTAATGCGCAGCGCCCCGATTGTGCAGCCGGAAGTTCGTCATCCACACCGGATCATGCACCCGCACCGACCTCGCCGTGTAGGCATTGCTGAGTGCCTGCACCTCGTCGAGGGTGACCGGTCGCTCGACCGTTGTGGCATCGGTTCGTGGGCGCATGGCCAGAATCCGCCAGGGCGCCGGCTCTCCGAGTGGGAAGAAGAACAGCATGCCTCGCGGCGACATGAACACGTGCGCTGCGCCAGCCTCGATCCCGTCGGCCTCGACGTCAGCCAGCACGAACGTCTGCGGGTACGCCGCGCCTTCGAACGCTATCCCCGCCTGCTGGCGGACGGTGCTGTGCGCGCCGTCGCAACCGACCACGTACCGGGCGTGGACGGTCTCGTCGGGCCCGTCGCGGTGGCGCAGATGACAGGTCACGACACCATCGCTCTGGCGCAGCCGGATCAGCTCGGTGCCGCGTTCGATGTCGGCACCGAGACGTGTCAGCCGGTCGCCGAGGATGCGTTCGGTCTCTGCCTGGGAGATGAAGAGCAGATACGGATAGGCGGTGTCGTCGATGCTGATATCGAACAGCTGGATCGGCACGATGCGGGCGCCGAAGTGCATCTGCAGCCGGACCGCGCGATTGCCGCGCGCGACCAACTCGTCGGTCGCGCCGAGACCGGCGAGAACCTCCAGCGTCCGCGGCTGCACGGCCATTGCCCGCGACTCGTGTACCCGATCCGACTGCCGATCGACGATCCGAAACCGAGCGCCGTATGCCTGTAGCTGTGCGGCGAGCGCCAGGCCGGTTGGGCCAGCGCCCACGACCAGCACGTCGACGTCAGGCTCAACGCTGCCCATGCGGCCCATGCTGACATGGCCCACCTGAGAGGACGTGAAGTCCTACAAGCCGGGCAACGCGTGGAGCAGCCAGTAACACACGGCTGCCACCAGGCCGGCCATCGGAATCGTCACAACCCAGGCGCTGACGATGGTCCCCGCCACCCCCCACCGCACGGCAGACAGCCGCTTGGTCGCCCCGACACCCATGACAGCTGAGGTGATCGTGTGTGTCGTCGAGATCGGAGCTTGGAACACGAAGGCCGTCGTGTAGAGCACCGATGCCGCCGTTGCCTCGGCGGCGAAGCCGCGGGGCGGATCGAGGTGGACGATACGACGACCCAGTGTCCGCATGATCCGCCAGCCACCGGCGTACGTCCCCGCGGCCAGTGCCGTCGCGGCCAGTACGATCACCCACCACTGGACGTCGAACCCGCTCTGGTAGCCACCGACGACCAGGGCGAGCGTGATGACGCCCATCGTCTTCTGAGCGTCCTGCAGGCCGTGCCCCAGTGCCATCGCCGCCGCGCTCAGTGTCTGCGCGATCCGGAACCCGCGGTTGACCCGACCAGGGTTTCGTCGTCGGAACGCCCACTGGATCGCCGTCATCAGCGTGTATGCCAGCAGGAACCCGACCAGCGGCGACACCACCATCGGAATGAGCACCTTCTCGATGATGCCTGACCACTGCACCACCTCGACCGCGGCGAGCGTCGCACCCACCAGGCCGCCGATCAGGGCATGTGACGATGACGACGGCAGCCCGAACCACCAGGTGATCAGGTTCCAGGCGATGGCGCCGACCAAGGCCGCGAGCACGATCACCAGGCTGGAGTCGGCCACGGGCAGCTCCACGATGCCGGCCCCGACTGTCTCCGCCACACCGGTCCCGAGGAACGCCCCGAACAGGTTCATCACGGCCGCCAGCATCAGCGCGGCCCTCGGCGTCAGTGCGCGCGTCGACACGGAGGTGGCGATCGCGTTGGCGGCGTCGTGAAACCCGTTCGTGTAGTCGAACGACAACGCGACGATGACGACCGTGACGATGAGGGCGAGCTCCAAGGCTCAAGACTCCTTGAGCGCGATCTGCTCGATGATGTTCGCCACGTGCTCGAAGCCGTCCACCGCCGACTCCAGCGTGTCGACGACGTCCTTGAGTTTGTACGCGGTCAGCGCGTCGTAATCCCCGGAGAAGATCTTGGCCACCAGCTTCCGGTAGTCCTGGTCGGCCTGGTTCTCCAGCCGGTTGACCTCGATCCAGTAGTCGTGCAGGTCGCCCATCGTGCGAAGCCGCGGCATCGCCTCGGCCGTCAGTTCTGCCGCGCGGTCGAGGACGTCGACCATATCGGCGACGTCGCCCGGCAACTCGCCGATGCGGTAAAGCACGATCAGGTCGGCGACGGCCTCCACGTCGTCCAGCACGTCGTCGAGTCCGGATGCGAGCCGGTAGATGTCCTCCCGGTCGAACGGCGTGACGAACGTCGAGTTCACCCGCCGGATGATGTCGTGGGTGTGCTCGTCACCCTTGTGCTCGATCTCCTTGAGGCGAGCGGCGACGTTGGCCCGGTCGGCGTCATGGGGCAGTGCCTCGGAGAGCAGGTGGACGCCCTCCCGGACGTTCTGTGCCGATGCGGCGAACAGATCGTAGAACACGGTGTCGCGGGGCGAGAGGCGCAAGCGCACGGGACTCCGTCCGGGGTCGCGGTTGGAAACGATGCGAATGCTAGGCGGTAAACAGGCGGTGGCGCGCACGGAGCCGCACGGAGGCGACCGGCCGGTCAGACCCCGAGCGGGTTCGGCATGCCGTCGGCCGGCAACCACGACGTGCCGTAGCTGTCCCACCAGAGAATGAGTCCCCAGGTCAGGGCCAGGAAGAGGACGAAGACCGACCAGGCCAGCCGCGAGTCGCGGTCCAGCGGTGCGGCGAGCACCCTGATGCCGTACCGGACCCGCGCCGTGCCCGGCCCGAGCCAGACCAGAAGCATCGCGACCGCACCGCCGGCAAGGTAGGGCAGGCGTTCGTTGGGCTGCTCTGACAGCCCGACGGCCGCACCGACCACAGCGCCGCACACGCCCACCCAGACGATCTGAACGGCCGCGGGCACAGCGCACACGACCACGTCCCACGGCGTCCCGATGGCTGCGATCCACGTGTCGCCGCGCTGTGCTCCGCGGGCCAGCCGGCGCTCGTTGAGCCGCCAGCGCATCCGCCAGGCGACCCGGGCGACCACGGTGACCGCGAACAGGGTGAATGCCCCCACGTACGGCGCGACGCCGATCAGTATGAGCAGCGCGAGGGTGCCCGCCCCGACCGCCAGCCGGGCGGGCATGTCCGCCAGCGGTCGCGCCTTGCCCGCCGGTACCGGCACGTTCGCCGGTGCAGCCGGCACGGCAGGCGGCGCGGACTTCCCGGACTGCGCGCCTGGCGCGACCGGCCTCGCGGGCCGCGCGGCGGGCGTTGCGAACGCAGGCAGATCGAGCCGCGTGGGAGACAGCGAGCGCGGCACGGAAGCTGTGGGTGCTGCCGTCATGACGACCGAGGTGGCATCCGTGTCACCCGAAGAGTCCAGCCGGTCCCTGATTTCACCGACCGTCGGCCGGCGTTCGGGGTCCGGTGCGAGCGCCGGGTGGAGGATCGCCGCCAACGAGGGCTCGAGCCCGTTCAGGTCGTGCTCGCCTCGACGGATCCGGTCCAGTACGGCGGCGTCGGGGCCTCGTCCGTAGGGCGGCCGGCCGGTCGCGGCGTATGCCATGGTCGCCGCCCAGCCGTGGACGTCGGCCTGCGGTGACGGTTCCCGTCCGGCAACCGTCTCCGGCGCCAGGTAGCCCGGGGTCCCGATGACCAAGCCCGTCGCCGTCAGCCTGGTCTCGTCGACGGCGCGGGCGAGGCCGAAGTCGATGAGCACGGGACCGTCGTCCCCCATGACGACGTTCCCGGGCTTCACGTCACGGTGCACGACCCCGGCGCGGTGGACCGTGCTGATCGCCTCCAGCAGCCCCGCCGCGAGCCTGGTCAACGCGCCCGCCTGGAGCGCACCGTGGTCGGCCACGACCCGGTCGAGCGACGGGCCGCGCACGTAGCGGGTCACGATGTAGGGCGGGTCGCCGTCCACGTCGGCGTCGAGAACCTCGGCGACGCGACGGCCCCGAACCCGTCGTAACGTCGACACCTCGCGGCCGAATCGTTCCCGGCCGTCGTGCCCGCCGACGAGCCATGGACGCAACGCCTTGACGGCCACCAGGTCACCCGTGGGGCCGATCGCGAGGTGCACGACGCCCATTCCACCCTCGCCGATGCGCTCGACCAGGTGGTACGGCCCGAGCCGCCGTGGCTCGGTCGTGGGCGCGCTCACGTAGATGACGGTAACCCGCCGCCGGCGGAGCACGTGCGTTTGACCCGGTCGGCGCAGGGAAGTGGACGGCCATGACGACGACACCCCCGTTCCCACCGCTGCCGCCGGATGAGCCGCGGCCACCGGATCCGGGGCCGACGCCCGCACCAGGGCCGCCGGAGCCGATGCCGCCCGAGCCGGCGCCTGAGCCCCCGATCCCTCCAGCGCCGACGCCCGAACCCGGGCCGATGCCCCCTCAGCCCGGCCCCGGCCCGAACCCAGCCGTTCCCCCGACCCCAGACCTCTGAGACGGGGTGCGCCAGCCTCTCCCCGGACCGCCCACGTAGTCCGGGAGGCGCACTGTCTGTGCTCCCGGCGGGCCTGTGGGCGCTGGGCCTGCACCATGTCCGGCAAGGCGTAGGGTGGCGCTGGTAGACGGCGGTTTGTGCAGGTCACGCCTTGTGTTCGAACGCGTGTTCGACTAGGCTGGGCTCATGAATCCGCCGGTCGACGAGGGCGACGCCCCTGGCGCATTTGCGCGAGATCGCGCTGCGCCGTATGGCGACGCTGCGCCGTCCGCGGGCGGTGTCGCCGTCGCAGGCCGATGCCGCCCATGGTGCACGTCAGAGCGCATCCGATGAGGTCTGGCCGGGTGTGTTCGGTCGGGACGAGGTGGCCGCGCGGGCGGCGCTGGTGGAGGGCGCTGAGCCGGCTGGAGACCAGCGGCCCGGCGGGCGCGCCGGTGAGATGACTGGTCTGCTGTCCGCGGCGGCGCTGCCCGGCGTGGGCGATCTTCCAGGGGTGGCGCCAGGACCCCGGCTGGCTGGTCTGCTGGCGCAGCTGGTCCGCAGCGCGAACACGGCTCCCGCGGCCGAGGGCGCCGCACTGGTCTCAGCGGTACCGGGCGGAATGCGGTCGTTGACGGAGTTCTCCCTGGTCGAGGTGGCAGCAGCCTGCGACCGGATGGTGTCGTGGGCCGCGGCAGTGCAGGCCGAGGCGCTTGCCGTGCTGGCTGCCCGGCAGGTCATGCCGACGCTTCCGGACGGCGTGGTCTCGTCGTCGATCTCCGCCGACGGGATGGCGGGGCGGTTGGTCGCGCCGCGGCTGGGCGTCTCGCCGCGGACCGGCGAGCAGCGGGTGCGCGACGCGTGCCAGCTCACCCGCACGCTGCCGGGGACACTCGCGGCGCTCGATTCCGGCGCGATCACGACCCGGCATGCCCGGGTGATCTGTGACGAGACGGCCCGCCTCGAGCCTGCGGTCGCTCGGCGGGTCGAGCAGCGGGTCCTGCCGAAGGTGCCGCGGTTGAGCCCGGCGAAGCTGCGGGCGGCGATCGCGAAGATCGTCGGCACCGAAGACCCCGCAGGTGCCGAGGCCCGGTACGAGCACGCACAGTCTCGGCGTGACGCGTGGATGTGCACGCTGCCCGACGGCATGGCGGAGATCTGCGCGGTCATGCCGGCCGCCGACGCCGTCGTGGTGATGGCCACCCTGGACGCGGCGGCGACGGCGATGAAGGCTGCGGACCCCTCCGATGGTCGCACCATGTCCCAGCGCAGAGCCGACGTGCTCGCCGCCCTGGGGTGGAACGCACTCCATGCCGGTCACCTCGGCGGTCCGTGCAGCTGCGATGGCGGCACCCGACAGAAGCTGGCCAAAGGCCGGGGCGGCCGTCCGGTCGCGGTCGTGGTCACCGTGGCCGCGACGACACTGCTGGGCCTGGACCATCTACCGGGAGAGCTGGCCGGGTACGGGCCGATCGCCGCTTCCGTCGCACGCAAGCTTGCCGCCGGCGGAACCTGGCGACGCCTGCTGACCGACCCGGTCACCGGCGCGGCACTCGACTACGGCACCACTCGGTACGCGCCGCCGCCCGACCTCGTCGAGCTGGTGCAGATCCGGGACCGCACCCGCCGCTTCCCTGGGTGCAACCAGCCGGCACATCGCAGCCAGATCGACCACACCATCCCCGCCGGGCAGGGCGGGCCGACGAGCGCCGCCGACCTCGGCCCACTGTGTATGCCGTGCCACCTCGCGAAGACACATGCAGGCTGGCATGTCGAGCAGCCCGAACCAGGCCGGTTCGTCTGGACCGACCCGACCGGCCACCAATACACCGTCGAGCCGGAACCCGTCGGACCGGTCATCGCCGGCGACCCGGTCGATCCGGAGCCTGATCCGCCACCGTTCTGACCGTCGCGTGATCACGACCCGGGCAGCGTTCCTGCATGCTCCCGCGTCGCGTGACAGTCGATGAAGTCCGCACGGACAACCAGGCCGGCACCGCAACCGGCTGGCTTCCCGGTCATCGGCGCCCGTTCAGCTGGCAGGAAGGCTGGACCTCCGTGGTTACACGTCGGCTCGGGTGCAGATCATGACGGCGTTGCCGTCGGGATCTGCGACGTACGCCATGCGTTCGTTCCATGGCTGGTCCACCGGCTTGAACAGCACGTCGTACCCACGCGATCGCAGGTCGCCCACCGCCGCGTCGACGTCGTCGGTGTAGATACAGCTCGAACGCGTGCCGACCCGGAAAGGCCTCGCGGTACTTCACGGCATCACGCTCCCATCACCAACACGACGAACACGACCGGTCGATCCCGACGTGTGCCGCACCGGCCGGGCGGGTACGTCAGGCGTGTGGACCAACACTCCCGCGACGCGGACCGGGAGCGCTTCGAGCGTGGCCTCGACGACTACCACGACCCGACAGGCGGGATCGGCGGCGCCACACCAGCGCGTAGTGCGCTGACCCTGCGGTTCTTGCTGGCCAGCTTCGGCCTCGTGCTGTTCGGCGTGGCAACCATCATCAGCGCATCTTCCGACGAAGCGACCCTGGCCGCCGTGTTCGGCGCGATGACCGCAGTCGCCGCGGGCAACCTGGCCTGGGTGGCGTACCGGAAGCTGCGCGGTGAGCCCGGGTGACAGTCGCACGCCACTAAGGTGAGGCGACATGCCCGGACGACCGCTGCATGAGCTCGTCGACGCCGGTTGGGCGCGCGCACTGGAACCTGTCGCTGACCGTGTCGCCGCCATGGGTGCCTTCTTGCGTGCGGAACTCGCGGCCGGGCGTTCCTACCTGCCGGCCGGCGCCAACGTGCTGCGGGCATTCACCCAGCCGTTCGACGACGTACGCGTGCTGATCGTGGGACAGGACCCGTACCCGACGCCTGGCCACGCCGTCGGCCTCAGCTTCTCCGTCGCGCCCGACGTGCGACCCCTGCCGCCGAGCCTGGTCAACATCTTCCGCGAGTACGTCGACGACCTGGGTCACCCGGAGCCGAGCACCGGCGACCTCTCCCCGTGGGCCGAGCATGGTGCACTCCTGCTCAACCGGTCGCTCACCGTCGCGCCGCACCGGCCGGCCGCCCACCGCGGCAAGGGGTGGGAGGAAGTCACCGAGCAGGCGATCCGGGCGCTCGCGGGCCGCGGCACGCCGCTGGTCGCGATCCTGTGGGGTCGCGACGCTCGCAACCTGCGGCCCCTGCTCGACGGCGTTCCCTGCGTGGAGTCTGCCCACCCGAGCCCGCTGTCCGCGCGCAATGGCTTCTTCGGCTCCCGTCCGTTCAGCCGGGCGAACCGGCTGCTCGTCGAGCAGAGCGCCGTGCCCGTGGACTGGAAGCTGCCCTGAGCCCGATCGGCTCAGCGTTCGGCGCGCTCGGCGTCGCTGCGCTCGGCGTCGCTGCGCTCGACGCAGAACTCGTTGCCTTCGACGTCGGCCATCGTGACCCAGCCGGTACCGTCAGGGTTGCGGTGATCCTTGACGACCGTGGCGCCCAGCCCGAGCAACCGCTCGACCTCGTCGTCCCTGCGCACCTCCTGCGGCTGAAGGTCGAGGTGGAGCCGGTTCTTGACGGTCTTGCCTTCGGGCACCACCTGCAACAGCAGGATCCGGCGACCGTCGGGCGTCTGGACCAGCGCCTCGGGATCGCCCGGCTGATCCTCCGGGTGCAGGGATCCGCCCAGGACGTCGGCCCAGAACGTCGCGAGCCTGAAGGCATCGGCGCAGTCGAACGTGACCTGGTGGATGACAGACGGCACCGGCGACTCCTCAACCGGCCGGATCGGGTGGGAGCCCCACTCTCTCGCCCGGCCATCGCCTGCGGCAACACCTTTCTCAGCCGGCCCGGCGTCCGGCCGACGGGACGTCGTCACCGAAGTCGGGCACGCTGCGGCGGTAGACGCCGGCCAGCAGCGGCGAGGAGATCATCAGGTCCGCGCTCGTCACGGTGCAGGCGACCCCGACATTCCAGACCGTCGCCACTCGCAGCAGCACCTTCACGTCCGGATCGTGCGGTTGGGGCTCCAGCGGGTCCCAGAGGAAGACGAGCAGGTCGATGACGCCCCTCGGCGACACGCGTGTCGACAGCGTTACGGGCAGGTCGCGGTCGGGTTCCCTGCACTGCTACGCTTTCCGCAGTTGTTGCAGTTGCAGTTCCACGCACGTTCTCGAACGCCCGCGGACTTGTAATTCGCGGGCGTTTCTCGTACGTCGTGCCGAGCACGGAACGGGACCACGGCCGCAGCAGCCGGTGGGGTCCGCACGGTGCGGATCCGACAACGTCCCAGGAGGACATCGCACATGGCACAGGGAACCGTCAAGTGGTTCAACAACGAGAAGGGCTTTGGTTTCATCGCCCAGGACAGCGGCGAGGCAGACGTCTTCGTCCACTACTCGGCGATCGCGACCGAGGGCTACCGCTCTCTCGATGAGAACCAGCGCGTCGAGTTCGAGATCGTGCAGGGCCAGAAGGGCCCACAGGCGGAGAACGTCCGCCCGCTCTGACCTCAGACTGGCCCAAGCATCGCCCCCGTCGGCCGTTCGGCCGGCGGGGGCGTTGTGTTCGGCTCGACGGCGTCGGCTGAGGCGGACAGGATTCATGTCGGGGTCGAGCGAACCCGCCGCCGCACGGCCACCGCGACAGCAGTCAGCAGGACTAGCGCGATCAGCACCCAGCCCGGCCCTACCCGGTCGACGAACCGCGCCACCGCGCCCTGCACCGCCGTCGCAGCAGACACGACCGGGTCGTCGGTCGCGCCGCCCCCGGAGAGTCGAAGCTCGTAGACGCCGTAGTAGATGACGTACGCACCGGCCAGCAGGAGCAATGCCCCGCTCAGCCGGCCGACGTAGGGCATGACCGCGCGGAGCCTGCGCACGAAGCCGTCGCGGGCGAGCGCAACCGACACCGCGAGAACACCCACCACCAGGCCCATCCCCACGCCGTACGCGACGAAGACGGCGACGCCCGCGGCGGTGCTGTCCGACCGGAACGTGCTGGTCGTCACGGCCAGGAACGGCGCGATCGTGCACGACAGCGACGCGACGGCGTATGCGACGCCGTAGAGCACCATCGACGCGACCCCGTCCGTCGGCGCGGCGCCACCGAGCCGCGGGAGGCGGACGACGAACTCGCGGCCGCTGAGCAGCCAGCCGCCCAGCAGGACGAGCAGCACGCCGACCACGACCGTCGCCCACGACAGGTAGGTACCGAGTGACAGGGCCAGGGGCACGACGACGAGCCCGAACGCTCCGAACACCGCGACGAAGCCGACCGTCATGGCGGCCGCGGCGGCGAGTGCCCGGCCGACCGGGTAGCCCTGGTTGACCAGCAGTGTCAGGTAGGCGGGCAGGAGGGCGAACCCGCACGGGTTGAACGCGGCGAGCATGCCCGCGGTCAGGGCTAGGAGCAGGGTGTCGGTCACAGCCCGAAGCGTTCGCGCGCGATCCCGACCAGATCGGGGTCGCTGCTGTAGCCGTCTACAAGCTCGACCGCCCCATCCACGGAGACGAACGCAAACGTGTCCTGCTGCGCCACCTCGAACCTGGTGAACACGGCGCCGTCAACGTCTGCTACGTGCGGAATGGATGCGCTGTCGGTGTCCTCGACGAAGGACTGCATGTCGTCGATGTTGCCCGACAGCCCGGCGACACCGACAAATGCCACGTCGTCGCCGAGCTCGGCGGCGGCCGCCGTGACGTCGGCGGCGCCCGCCTTGCACACCGGGCACCACGGTGCCCAGAACCACACCACCACCGGCCGCCCGGCGAGGCTCGCGCCGTCGAACGTCGCGCCGTCGACCGTGGCGGCCGTGAAGTCCAGCACCTCGGGAACGGGTTCGGGCCCGGCCGAGGTCGGCGGCGGTGCCGGGGCCGCCGGCTCCGAGGTAGCGGGCGCCGCGGTGGGGGGCGGGTCCACTGTCGGCTCGGCCGCCGGCTCGTCGTCACCGCCGCAGCCGACCAGCGCCATCACAGGGAATACGGAGAACGCGGCGAGGGCCAGAGCTCGGCGGCGCATAGGAAGCGGAACCTCCGGTGAGTGTCGAAGCGTGGTGGTCCCATCCTGGCCCAGACCCGCCGGTCTCGTTCTTACCGATAGGTGACGGCCTCTCGCGCGGGGTGCGCGACCAGGAGCCGCAGCCGAGTTATCCACAGGGCGATGCGTGTTGTCTTGCCCGAACGGCGGTCAGTGGCTACGGTGCACACCGAGGTGCCTGCCATAACAGATCGATAACACCGGCAGCCACCCCGCCGAGTCCGGCCACACGGCCGGAGCCGGGGACCCACTTCCCCGGGGTGAATCGGCCGCTCCCGTGGCCGTAGGGCCCTTCCCGCCCGAACCCGTCAGCTAACCCGGTAGGCGGTAGCGGAAGAGAGGATTCGTGTGTCCGGACACCCTGACCGGATCAAACTTCTGCGCCACAAACTCCTTGTCGCCGGCGTCGGCGTCGCCACCGTTCTCGGTGGCCTGACCCTCGCCGGGCCGGTGGGCGCGGAACCCAAGCCGACGCTGGAGGAGGTCAAGACCCGCGTCGAGGAGCTCCACGACGAGGCCAGCGAGGCCAACGAGCGCCACAACGCCGCGGCGGAAACGCTCGCGGAGATCCAGCGGCGGATCACCGCCGCGCAGGCCGACGTCGTCCGTCAGGACGCACGGGTCAGAGAGCTCACCAGCGACATGGGCGGCTTCGCCGCGGCCGCCTACCGCTCCGGAGGGCTGGACCCGACCATCCGGGCGATGTTCAGCGGTGACCCTGACGATTTCCTGGCCCAGGCCTCGGTGATCGACGCGTACGCGGCCCAGCAGGCCGAGCAGCTCGGCGTCGTAGCGACCGAGCGGCGGCAACTCGAGCAGAAGAAGCTTGTCGCCGACGAGGAGCGGGCCCGGCAGGAGGCCATCAAGGCCGTCATGGCGGCGGAGAAGAAGAAGGTCGACGACCTGCTGGCCGAGCAGGAGGCGCTGCTCGCCAAGCTCACCGCCGAGGAGAAGGCCCGGCTGGAGCTTGAGCGCGAGCGCGCCCGGCAGGCCGCGCTGGCCGAGCGGGGCGAGGCGGCCGAGCGCATCTCCCGTGGCTCCGGCTCCGGATCCGACGCGCCGGTGGTCGACGTGCCTGCGAGCGGGCGGGCCGGCGTCGCCGTACAGGCGGCGATGTCCAAGCTCGGCTACCCGTACGTCTACGGCGGCAAGGGCCCCAACTCGTTCGACTGCTCGGGCTTCACCAGCTGGGCCTGGCGCCAGGCCGGGGTCAGCCTGTCACCCTCGTCTCGGGTCCAGGCGGGCCAGGGCACGCGGGTCTCGAGCAGCCAGCTCCGGCCCGGGGACATCCTGTTCTACGGTAGCCCGGTCAGCCACGTCGCCATGTACATCGGTGGCGGCAAGGTGATCCACGCTTCCAACCCGCGGACCGACGTGACGATCGCGCCCGCATTCCAGGCGGGTGGGTCCCGCAAGCCGTTCGCGGGAGCGATGCGACCAGGCTGATCTCGTCAGAGGTCCTGGAGGCGCTCCTCTGCCCGGGTCAGTGCGAGTTCGGCCCGGTCGCGGGACCGTTCCGCCTGGACGAGTTGACGGCCTTCGGTGCGGGCGGCGCGCTCGGCGTCGGCCAGCTCGTCCTCGACCTGCCGGATCTGGGCCCGCAGGTCGGCGAGCCGCTCACCGAGTTCGTCGGCGCGCTGGCTCGCCGCGTCGGACGCGCTCGTCCGGTCAGCGAGTTCGGCCTCGGCGGCGGCCAGGTCTTCGCGCGCATCCGCCGCCCGGCGCTCCGCGTCCTCCCGGCGGCGGTCGACCTCGTCCCCGTCCCGCGTGGACCCGCCGTCGTCGGTCCGTCGCCGTGGCTTCTCGACGGGCTCCGGTACGACGGACAGCAGCGCCCCGAACCCCGAGTACGACACCGGCTTGACCACCCGGCCCGCCCGTACGTCGTCGGCGACTTCGGGGCGCACCATGGCGGCCGCCAGGGTCTCCTCCGCCTCCCTGGCCATGTCGGCCGTCACGTCGACGCCAGCGTCGGACGCGAGCTTGCGGACGCGCCGGATGAGTCCTGCTTCGACCTTGCGCCGCTCCGCGGACAGCCGCTGGAGCTCCGCGCCGGACGCTTGCTCGTGCGCCTCGCGCAGCCCCTCGCCGAGCTCGAGCAGTTGCTCCACGACCTCGCGCTGGTCGCGCCACAGCAGGTTGACCAGCCAGGCGCTCTGCGTCGGCCGCTTCAGCTTCGCGATCTCGCGGGCGAGCGACGGCTGGCCTTGCTCGCGGGCCTGCTTCACCCGGTCGTCGCGGGCCGCGACGAAGCCGTCCGGTCGCAGCGAGTACAGCGCGTCGGCCACGTCGTCGAGCTCGTCAGTTGGTGCGTCGCTCATATCCTGGATCCTCCCACCGCAGCGTTCCCCGAGTGGACGGATCGATCTGCGGCCGGTACCCGGCGGTCAATGCGGCGTCGCTGCCACCTTGCGGCACGGATGCGATGCTGGCGTCCGTGCGCGTGTGGGAGGACCTGCCCGACCAGATGGCGGCGTGGGTTGTCCACCGGCCCGGCCCGATCGCCACTCGCCCGTTGCGGCGGACGATCGTGCCGGTGCCGCCGCCGGGACCTGGCGAGATCCTCCTGCGCGTCGATGTGTGTGCCGTCTGCCGAACCGACCTTCACCTTGCCGAGGGTGACCTGGCGGCTCGATCGCCGGACACCGTCCCCGGCCACGAGGCGGTCGGCCGCGTCGTGGCCGCTGCCGACGACGTCGCCGGCGTCGAGCCGGGACAGCGGGCCGGCATCGCCTGGCTGCGCTGGACCTGCGGCCTCTGCCCGTACTGCCGGCGGGGGGCGGAGAACCTCTGCCCGTCGTCGAAGTACACCGGTTGGGACGCTCACGGTGGGTACGCCGAGTTCGCCGTCGTGCCCGCGGCGTACGCGTATGCACTGCCCGACGGATACACCGACGAGGAGCTTGCGCCGCTGCTCTGCGCGGGCATCGTCGGCTTCCGGGCGCTGCGCCGTGCCGAGCTGCCACCGGGCGGGCGGCTCGGCGTGTACGGCTTCGGCGGGTCGGCGCACCTGGCTGCCCAGGTGGCGCTGGCCGAGGGCGCCACCGTGCACGTGCTCACGCGCGGTGACCAGGCGCGCGAACTGGCGCTGTCCCTCGGGGCGGCGTCGGCCGGCGATGCCTACGACCGGCCGCCGGAGCCGCTGGACGCGGCGATCCTGTTCGCGCCGGTCGGCGACCTGGTCCCGGTCGCACTCGAGGCGCTGGACGCGGGCGGGATGCTGGCGATCGCCGGCATCCACCTCAGCGACGTGCCGGCCTTGGACTATCAGCGACACCTGTTCCGGGAGCGGCAGATCCGCAGCGTCACAGCGAACACCCGCGAGGACGGCCGCGACTTCCTCGCGTTCGCGGCCCGTCACCGGCTGCAGGTCACCACGACGCCCTACCCGTTCGACGCCGCCGACCAGGCGCTGGCCGACCTCGCCGCCGGCCGGGTCAGGGGTGCCGCTGTTCTGCGCGTACGGAGCTGAGCCCGCGCGACGTGCTCGTGCGCCGCTGACCTCCTCATCGGGGGTCGCCGGCCGCCCAGGGGCCGTAGTTGACCTCCAGCGGTTCCTGCAGCGGACGCTCGACGTCCGGGACGTGCTGCAGGTTGATCCGGATCCGGTACCAGAGCGAGCTACGCCCGCGCATGCCGTCCACCAGGACGTCGGCGGCGTGGAGGTGTGGCACGACGGAGGCGTGCCGTGCCTTCCACCGCTCGAGCCCCTCCAGCGCATCGTCTTTGGTCTTGGCGCGCGCGATCTCGATGAGTGGCATCGTCTGCTGGCGGCGGCCGGTTCCCTTGGGCGGCTTGTCGGCCGGGCCCAGCCGGGCCGCCAGGTCGAGCAGCGCGTCCAGAGATCCCGCCGCGCCGTCGATCCCCTGCCACGGGTCCCCGGTCGCGGCGAAACGGTCGAGGACGGTGCTCGGCGTGTAGTCCTCGGGGCGGCAGTCCGGCACCTCGGCCCAGGTCAACGGCGTGGAGACCCGGGCGTCGGGCGTCGGGCGCACCGAGTACGCCGAGGCGACCGTGCGGTCCTTCGCGTTCTGGTTGAAGTCGACGAAGACGCCTTGCCGCTCCTCCTTCCACCACTTGCTGGTAGCGAGGTTGGGGGCACGGTTCTCGACCTCGCGGGCGATGGTCTCGGCCGCGAGGCGCACGTCGCGGTAGGACCAGCGGGGCTCGATGCGGCAGAAGATGTGGAAGCCGCGCGACCCCGACGTCTTCGGCCAGCCGGTCAGCCCGTGGTCGTCCAGCACCCCCTTGGCCACCAGCGCGACGTCGACGATCTGCCGCCACTCGACGCCCGGTACCGGGTCGAGGTCGATGCGCAGCTCGTCGGGCTGGTCGAGATCCTCGGCCCGGACCGGATGCGGGTTGAGGTCGATGCAGCCCAGGTTCACCACCCAGGCCAGCGCTGCGGCGTCGCGGACCACCACCTCGTCGGCGGTGTTCTTCGAGGCGTAGCGCAGCGTCGCGACCTCGATCCAGTCCGGCCGGTTGGTCGGCGCCCGCTTCTGGAAGAACGCCTCCTCGTCGATGCCCTTGACGAACCGCTTCAGTACCATCGGCCGGCCCTCGACGCCGCGCAAGGCGCCGTCGGCCACGGCCAGGTAGTAGCGCACCAGGTCCAGCTTGGTGTGGCCTCCCGAGGGGAAGACCACCTTGTCCGGGTTGGTGATCGTCACGTCCCGCCCGGCGATCTCCAGAACCTTCGACGTCGGCACAGCAGTCACGATAGATCGCTCGACCGGCCCGCCGCGTCAGGCTCAGGTGAGCCCCTGCCGGCCGCGCAGCAGAAAGGCACGCTCGGCCGCGTTCTCGATGCGGGCGATTGCCGCCTCGTACGCCAGCGCCGCTTCAGCGTCGCGACCCAGGCGTCGGAGCAGTTCGGCGCGGATGGCGTGGAACACGTGGTAACCGTCGAGGTCGAGGGCGTCGACGAGCGCGAGCGCAGCCTCCGGTCCGTCGACCTCGGCCACCGCGACCGCGCGGTTGAGGGCCGCGACTGGGCTCGGGGCCACCGACAGGAGCTGGTCGTACAGCTGCAGGATCTGCCACCAGTCCGTGGCGGCCGCGGCCGGAGCGTCGCTGTGGACGGCGTTGATCGCCGCCTGGATCTGATACGGGCCGGGCTGGTTACGCCGCAGGCATCGCCGGACGATGGCCTGGCCTTCGGCGACGAGGCCGCGGTCCCAGCGGCTGCGGTCCTGGTCGGCCAGCAGGACGAGGTCGCCGTCGGGGGTCGTGCGGGTGTCCCGACGCGACTCGACGAGCAGCATGAGCGCGAGCAGCCCCATGACCTCCGGTTCGTCGGGCATGAGCTCGGCCAGCAAGCGGCCGAGGCGGATGGCCTCCGCGCAGAGGTCCTCGCGGACGAGTCGGTCGCCCGAGCTGGCCGCATAGCCCTCGTTGAAGATGAGGTAGACGACGGCGAGCACGGCCGGGAGCCGATCCGGGAGGTCGGCCTCGTCCGGGACCCGGTACGGGATCCGGGCGTCGCGGATCTTGCCCTTTGCCCGGACCAGCCGCCGGGCCATGGTCGGCTCGGGCACCAGGAAGGCGCGCGCGATCTCCGCGGTGGTGAGACCTCCCAGCAGCCGCAGCGTCTACGCGACATGGACCTCGGTCGCGAGCGCAGGGTGACAGCAGGTGAAGATCAGGCGGAGCCGATCGTCGCGCACTACGCCCTCCTCGGCCGGTTCGTCGCGGGCGTGCAGCAGCGCGGCCTGGGCGTGCCGGTCCGCGCGGGACCCCTCGCGGCGCATCCGGTCGATGGCTCGGTTGCGGGCCGTCGTGATGATCCATCCCGCCGGGCTCGGTGGCAGCCCGTCCGACGGCCACCGCTGCACGGCCGCGGTGAAGGCGTCCTGGACGGCCTCCTCGGCGACGTCGATGTCGCCGACGTCGCGGACCAGGACGGCCACCGCGCGTCCGTACTCCTCGCGGAACACACGGTCGATCTCCGTTGCGGGCAGCGCCGGCACGCCCGGCATCAGTCCGCGGAGGTGTGCTGGAACGGCCGCACCTCGATCGGCAGGCTGGTGGCCAGCGTCGCCCGGCGCGCCCTGGCCAGCGCGGCGTCCAGGTCGGGTGACTTGATGATCCAGAAGCCGCCCAGGTGTTCCTTGCCTTCGGCGAATGGGCCGTCGGTCGTGAGCACGTCGCCGTCCTTGAGTCGCACCACGGTGGCTGTGCTCGACGGGTGCAGCCCACCGGTGAAGACCCATGCGCCGGCATCCTTGAGCCTGGTTCAGGACGTCGAGCTCGCGCATCACCCGCTCCAGGAAGGTCGGCGCAGGGGTCTCTCCGTCGGGCTGATAGATGCTGAGCAGGTACTGCTTCATCCGGCAACCTCCGTCGTCACCATGGGCTCGGCCCGCTGATACCTCGCGATCACGACCCCGGTCGTCGTCGTTGGTGGTGTCGACGAGCCGCAGAGCGGCGAACGTACCGCCGTCGGTGAACAGCCGGCGGCCCGACCCCAGCACGAGCGGGTGGATCAGGAGCACGTACTCGTCGACGAGGCCCTGCCGCATCAGCGAGTGGAGCAGCTCTCCGCTGCCGAGGACGACGACATCCTTGCCGGGCCTCTCCTTGAGCCTGGCCACGGCCTCCACGGCGTCGCCCTCGAGCAGCGTGGAGTTGCGCCACGGGAGCGGCTCCTGCAGCGTCGTCGACGCGACGTACTTCTGGGTGTCGTTCAGCACTGCGGTGAACGGGTTGGGCTCTGTCTGGTGGGGCCAGAAGGAGGCCAAGTCCTCGTAGGTCCGTCGCCCGAACAGCAGGGCCCCGGTCGTGGCCATGCCCTCTCCCATGGCTGTGCCCATGACCGCGTCGGCGAACGGCTGCGCCCAGCCGCCGTGGGTGAAGCCGCCGCTGCGGTCTTCGTCCGGCCGGGCCCGGTGCCTGCATCACGCCATCCAGCGTCACGCTGTTGGTCACCACGACTCTGCTCATCGGGAGGTTCCTTCCTCTCGGGTGCCTACGAGCCCTGCGGGCACCCTCACCCCCTACACGAACGGAGCGCGACCGGATCGACACTCCGCCTGGACCTGCGGGTCGGGCCGCATGGCGTTGACCTCACGCCCGGCCTCGGTGAGTGTGGTCGGGTGAGCGGTGACGAGCGGAATGGTGTGGAGCTGACCAACCTCGACCAGCCGCTGTTCGAGGGGGCGGACGCGTCCAAGCGGGATCTGGTCGACTACCTGGACGGCGTTCGCGACCGCATCATCGCCGAGCTGCGGGACCGGCCGCTATCGGTGATCCGAGTACGCCTCGGCCAGGAACCCTTCATGCAGAAGAACGTCCCCAAGTACACCCCGTCGTGGATCCCGACGGTCCCGGTGTGGGCGGAGCGGTCCAAGCGCGAGGTCTCCTACGCCCTGTGCAACGACCGGCGGACGCTGCTGTGGTTCGCCAACCAGCGCGCGGTGGAGTACCACCCCACCCTGACCACCGTCGAGGACCCGCAGCACGTCACGCACCTGGTGCTCGACCTCGACCCGCCCGCCGGGGACACGTTCGGGTCGGCCGTCGGCGCCGCGTTCCTCGTGCGGCAGGCGCTGGCCGACGCCGGGCTGACCGGGGAGGTCAAGACCAGCGGCGCCAAGGGCGTGCACGTATTCGTGCCGGTCACGGCGGCGCCGATGGCCGACGTCGCTGCCGCCACCCGGGCGATCGCCGCCCGCGCCGAGCGGCTGGACCCGGTGCTCGCGACGACCGAGTACGTGCTGGAGCGCCGCGAGGGCAAGGTGTTCCTCGACTCCACCCGCTCGGGTGGGGCGACGGTCGTGGCGGCGTACAGCCCGCGGATCCGGCCGGGCGCCCCGGTGTCGTTCCCGGTGGCCTGGGACGACCTCGACCGGGTCTCGCCCGCCGACTTCACCGTGCGCACGGCCGCAGCGGCGCTCGGTGCCGCCGACCCGTGGGCCGACCGGATGCCCTCACCGCAGGCGTTGCCCGCCGACCTGGTCGAGGAGGGCCACACGATCCCGGTCGCGCGGGTCCAGGCCATGCACGAGGGCAAGCGGCGCGCCCGCGCCCGGGCCCAGCAGGCCGGCGAGGCGGACGAAACGTAGCCGCGCGCGGATGGTGTCCCTGCTCGGCGGTGAGCTGGGACAGCAGGGTGAACCCGTGCCGGTCGACTGACCGGGACGTCGCCGACAGCAGCACGACGCCGGGGCCGGCGGCGCGGTCGACCCCGACCCAGCTACGGAACCCGCCGGTGCCACGGGAGCGGTCCCGTCCAGCAGTGCGGCCGTCAGCCGCGCCATGTCCTCGATCGAGGCGCGCATGCCACCGACCCGGGTGACCGGCGCCCATTAGGTCGCGGACCTGCGCCGCGAGCTGTGGGTCGCCATGGCCTGTCGTCACGCCATCAACCGTAGTTGACATCCTCGGTCACGACCGAGCTGCTCGGATGGATCCTCGTGCGCAATGGCGACGCGGTGTCGGCCACAACCACCAGTACGATCGCCGAATTCATCCGAGAACGCGCCGAGCGCATCGAAGCACCTTGGCGCACGCGGTCGATGCCAGCCGATCTCGTCCTGGATCTGGCGGTGTGGCGGGCGGCCCGCGACGTCGACGCTCGTGACCTACGACCCGCTGGGGCTCGACTGGCCGACGACTGGGCGGCCGCGCGCTGCCACCGTTGGCTCGCACGTCGGGTGGACGAGTTGGCCTCCGCCTCCGTGCAGGTGTGGGAGCTGCGGATCATCGACTACGTCCGCCGGTGTGACGACTTCACCAGCGAGCTCGCTTCTCGATTGGACAGGTTGGAGCGCCGGGAGTGGACACCGGACAGCTGCCGGATCTCGCGGCTGCCCGCGGTCCGCTACCCGACGATCACGCGACGGCATCCTTGTGGTTCCGCCTCCACGGGCTTCTGCCGCCGAGTCTGCGCCGACGCTCGACCCGAGCGAGTGCGCAACGACCGGTCGAGCCGATAGAGCCGGCGCGTCCGCAGCCACGCTCTGGGCCGGAGCTCGGCCTGTGACCTCTGCTCAGCCCTGGGGGCGAGCTGGCACGGCACGGTTGGGTGCCGATGCTCGGGTGTCGAACTTGGTGCTCGCCAAAGCGCGCTCGGTCAGGGTGATCAGCTCCAGGACGTCGCGGGCGAGATAGGCCTTCGCGCCGCGTTCGATGGTCTTGGTCTGCAGGACGCCCGCCTGGCGCAGCTCGTCAAGCGCCGAACTGGCCGCAGGGAACGAGACGCCGAGGATCTTCGCCAAAGTCGTGGCTGTGACGACGGGGGCCTCGGAAAGCTGCTGGAGCAGCCGTGCCACGGCCGAGTCGGCCCGAGGAGTGGGCCGGATTCCGATCGACTCGCGGTGGTTCGTCAGCCGCTGCGTCCACTCAGCACGCAGTTCACTGATCCGTCCAACCAACGTCACTGCCTGCTCCGCGGCGATAGCAGACGCCTCGACGAACGTGGTCAGCCACGCATTGATCGAGGCGCTCGCCTCAGCACTCGCCGCGGGTGCATCGTGCCGGAAAGCGCTGAGACCTTCGACGTACCGGTCACGCAGCGTCGCCAGGACGAGGCTGATGGGCAGGACGGCGTGCTCGGTCAGCCCGCGGCGGGCGAGCACCGTGTGGATCAACGCTCGGCCGACCCGGCCGTTCCCGTCGGTGAACGGGTGGATGGTCTCGAACTGCGCATGCAGGATCGCGGCCTGGATCAGCGGCGCGTGTGCAGCGCCGTTGAGGTAGTCAATGAGATCGGCCATGAGCTCGGGGACGCGCTCGGTGGCCGGCGGGATGAAGTCCGCGCCGATGGGACTCCAGTCCGAGCCGCCGATCCAGTTCTGGACCGTGCGCAGGCCGTGCTGGCCGGGTTGGTCAGGCAGCAGCGACTGGTGGAGCGCCACGATGTGGTCAACCGTCAGGGTCTCGGCTTCGACGAGTTCGGTCGTAGACCGCCGGACGATCGTCATGTTGTTGGCGACGAGCCGCGCCTGCTCACTGATGCCTCGGACGGTCTCGGACTGGCCGAGCTCGGCCAGCGCCACCTGCTGCGCCGACGGGGCGATGCCTTCGATGCGGGAGCTGGCGATGGCCTCGGAGCGCAGCAGGAACCGCGCGACCCCGGCAAGGCTCTCGGCGCCGGGGCCGCTGAGCGCGCGAATGCTGCGTTCGATCGCCGTGACCCGGCGGGAAAGCTCGCCGTCGATGGCGAGCCCGACTCCGTCAATCAGGTCAGGGACGTAGCGTCGGTACGCGCCGGAGCGCTGCGCCGTCCGCGGCAGACCGGAGCCGACGCTCGACTCCCAGTGCGCGTCCTCCCACGTGGCCATCAGCGGTTTCCTTTCATCCACGACGAGTCTATCAAAGGATAGATCACCAACTTTTGATAGATTGGCAACCGATTCAAGGAAACTAGCCCGCCACGCCGGGGGCACCCGAGGCATCGCCGCCAGGCCATCGAGCGCGTCAGCAGCGTGACGCCGGATCGTTCGTGCCGACAGGTTGTGATCCTGGCTTACCAACTCCGCGACCGTCGGAGTGGGACAGCCCCGCCCTCCCCCGGGCGCCGCGGCCCAGGCTGTTGGCCGCGTAGGCAAGATCGAGCAGGAGAGCACGATCTGCCTCGGAGACCGCGCCGGCCGCCAGGCCTCGTCGCAGGACCTCATCCAGTTCCTCGATCGGATCCCCGTCGTCCACGTCCGGAAGCTGGCCGGCGAGCTCGACGTGCCAGCCTCTGCGCTGGTCCACGGGTTCATAATTGGACGGCCTCGCTACCCGCCATGGCGGCGACCTGCACAGCGCCCTGGACCAGCTTGAGCGTGACATTGTCGAGGTCGCCGCAAGGCACTCACGGCCTGACGCGCTCGCTTCATCGCTGGCCTGGCCGCCAAGGAGCGGCAGAGGCTTCGCCATTCTGTCGGAACCGACCCGTACGCTCGTGGCATGACCGCGACGCACGCCATCCGCACGACCGACCTGGTCGCGGATCTGGCTGAGGACCTGCAGACCAGGTGGGTGCCCGACGTCATCGCGGACGCCGATCTCTCGGAGGCAGTGAAGACTCCCCGCCTGCAGGCGCAAGACGTCCACTTCATCGAAGTGCCGCGAGTCGGAAGTGGATACCGGTCGGCTCCCGTTCTCAGCGGCTCCGCGCTCGCAGCACTCCGCGAGGCGGTGCAGCCACTGCGGCAGGTCAGCGAGTCCATCCTTGATCCCGCAGTCTGCGGCTACAGAAGGGGTGCCGAAGGATCGACTACTTACAGCGACGAATACCGCCGCTTCCGGTCGTTCGCGGATGCCCTTTCCGCTTCGATCTCGTTCGTAGTCATCGCGGACGTCCGGAACTTCTTCGATTCGGTGGACACACTCACTTTGCGAAGGTCTTTCGAAGACCGGCTGGGCGGTTCCTGGGGGGCTCTCCATAACTTGCTTGAGTCCCTGCGCTCGTTGGGCGTGAAGGGACTGCCGGCGGGGTACGGTGACGCCAGGCTGATCGCCAACGCAGTGCTCGCAGTGGTCGATGAGGCTATCGGTGTTCCATTCACCCGATGGGTAGACGACTACCGGCTCTTCGCGTCAAGTCTCTCGGAAGCCGACGCGGCGGTTGACAGTCTGCGTGAGTCGCTCTCAGGTATCGGGCTCAGCCTGAACGAGGCCAAACTGGTGATCCTCGACGCCAGTGACTACCGCCGCCAGCTTCACGGCGTTCCTCTCGACAGCGTCTACCACCCACAGGACGAGCCACCGGACGCAGTGCGGGCGAGCCTTCGCACCGTGTTCACACGCGCCGCGGCCGACATGGACCGCCGCCAACTCCGCTTCGTGCTCCCCCGCCTCGCAGAGCAAGACGATCCCATCGCGCTGACGTATGCGCTCCATGCCCTCATGAAGAACAGCATCGAGGCACCACGACTCGTGCATTACGTCAGTCGCTTTCTAACCCTTGACGAGCCAGCGACGAGGGTGGAGGAGGTCGCGCGAACTGCCAGCACCTCCGACTGGACCCTGATGCGATTGGTTCCTCTCCTGTACCGGATTGCCCTGTCAGGGCGCACGCTCGATGTACTTGCGGAGCGCACCGCGCAGAGTCACTCCGAGCTGGTCAGAGGAGCCCTTACCCGTGTTCTGGCCATCCATGGTCGCGATGAGGTGCTGAGGGTCGCCATCGAGTCACGCTCGGTCGCGGACGCGAGAGCCATCATGGCGGCTTGCTGGGATCTCAATCGATCGGTCCCCTCGTGGGTGACCGAGGCAGCTCCGGCGACAACCCGAGCGCTTGAGTCGATCGGCCGAGCGCCGCTGCCCGCCGTCGCATCGCTGCTCTGATGTCCACGATCGGCGAGGTCGCGCCAGGTTCCTTCGACGGCTACGAAGGGATCCGCATCGTCATCCCCGGCCTGATCGTTTTCGCAGCGGGCATCGGTACATTCAAGACCCTGGCACCGAATGAGGAGCTCGGGCTGCTCGACGACCCGATCGTCGGATTGGTCGGCGCGCTCGTCGTAGGTCTCTTCGTCTACTTCTGGGATATTCCGGCGCGCGCCGCGTCATACGGCGAGAATCAGCCGACCGGGTACTTGGAGCAGAAGTATCCGCATGTCAATCCCTCTGAACTGCTGACGGCGTACCTGCTCGCTCTAAACACAAAGATGCCGAGCAACACGCGGAACCGATCGCTCTACATGGGCTCCATGTATCGGATCGGGATGGAAATGATTCTCGCTCTTGGGCTGGCATCAACGGCGGCATTTGCAGCAAGCCTCTTTGAGTACGGCAAGCGTGACGAACTCACGGGTCACGGACCCCGCATTACGGCTGCAGTCGGACTTGTCGCCGCCTACACCCTCGGGGTCATCGTGAACCAGGGATACGAGCGGCGAACGGCTGAGCGGAGTCGCGAGGCAATGACACGGCTCGGCAGGTCCATCCGGACCGATATCGCCAGGGGTTCTACCTCTCTCTACGCTCTCGGCGCGGTGCTGGTAGTGCTACCAAACCTGACCCTTCTCATTGATCACACGCCATCTCGGTACCTACATGCCACGACGACCATCGGACTCGGGATCTGCTTCAGCTACTGGGCGTACACGTACGTCCGAGGTTTCGCGACAGACCCGACCACACCACGGCCTGACTTCCGCAGAATGTAGGCACGAGTGGGACCCGGAAGGGGTGGGTGGCCTGGGCTTTTGCTCGTGCGGGGGCTGTGGGGTCGTGTTACTACGCGGCCGGCTGGGCGGTGCTATTCGGCGGCGG